>DATBCP010000483.1:0-8602 GCA_036270435.1 Rhizomicrobium sp.
ACATGCTTCTCCCTGTTTATTTACCAGTTTAGCGGATTTTGCGATGGAAGCGGAATTGGGGCGGCGATAGGCTCGGGCACGGGCTGCTGGGGAGCAACATGGAAATCGTCGCGCTTGTTTTGGTTTTCCTGATGGTGATCATCCTGTTCCAGGCGATCAAGATCGTGCCGCAGGGAAAGGAATTCACGGTCGAGCGGCTGGGCCGCTATACCCGCACCTTGACGCCGGGCCTGGCCTTCCTGACGCCCTTCATTGAATCCGTCGGCCGGCGCGTCAACATGATGGAGCAGGTGCTGGACGTGCCGCAACAGGACGTCATCACCAAGGACAATGTCTCGGTGCAGGTCGACGGCATCGTCTTCA
Source organism: Rhizomicrobium sp. (assembly GCA_036270435.1). Classification (GTDB taxonomy): domain Bacteria; phylum Pseudomonadota; class Alphaproteobacteria; order Micropepsales; family Micropepsaceae; genus Rhizomicrobium. Next base: position 364 of record DATBCP010000483.1, read on the forward strand.
TCCAGGTGATGGATGCGGCCCAGGCGGCCTACCGGGTGGACAATCTCAACTTCGCCATCACGCAATTGTCGCAAACCAATTTGCGCACCGTCGTGGGTTCGATGGACCTGGACGAGGTGCTGTCCCAGCGTGACCAGATCAACAGCCGCCTGTTGGCCACCATCGATCACGCCACCAACCCTTGGGGGGTGAAGGTGACGCGCATCGAGATCAAGGACCTGGTGCCGCCCCCGGATATCACCAATGCCATGGCCCGCCAGATGAAAGCCGAGCGCGAACGCCGCGCCGTCATCACCGAGGCCGATGGCGAACGGCAGGCCGCCATCACCCGCGCCGAAGGCGCCAAGCAGGCGGCCATATTGGAAGCCGAAGGCCGGCGCGAAGCCGCTTTCCGCGATGCCGAAGCGCGAGAACGTTCGGCGGACGCAGAAGCCAAGGCGACGACGGCGGTGTCGGAAGCGATCGCCAAGGGCGACGTCAACTCCATCAACTACTTCATCGCCCAGAAATATATCGATGCCTTTGCCGAACTGGCGCGCAGCCCGCAACAAAGGACGGTTATCGTGCCTGCCGACATGGGCGGGATCACCGGCTCGATTGCCGGCATCGGCGAACTGGTGAAGTTCGCGATCGGCCAGGGTCCCAGGCCCACCATGCCGGCGGCGGCCGGCTCGCCAGTTCCCAGGGCGGGAGCCTGAGATGGAATGGCTGCTGGTGCATCCCTTCGCCTTGTGGATGGCGATCGGCGCCGTTCTCCTGGCTATCGAAGTGGCGACCGGTTCGGGTTGGCTGTTATGGCCGGCGGCATCGGCTGCGGTGATGGGCCTGTTGGGATTGGCGGTCCGCCTGGAATTGAATATGCAACTGGTGGTTTTTGCCGTTCTCACCATCGTCACCACGCTCACCGGGCGTCATTTCTTTCCCCGTGCCGGTCTTGGGGACGACATCAATGATACGCGCTCCCGTCTGGCCGGGCTGGACGGCGTCGCGGCGGGCGATTTCCAGGCAGGGCGCGGACGGGTGTTCGTCGATGGCAAGGAATGGGCCGCCCAATTGGAAGGCGGCGCGTCTTTGGTTTCCGGAATGAAGGTGGTTGTGGTCGGCGTCAAAGGTTCTTGCTTGACGGTCCGGGCGGGCTAACGGGCCTCTCCCACGCGGTCCAATTGGCCGATTTCTTCCCGCACCCGTCCGCCATGCTCCCGATTCAGCGCCGCCACCAGGAACCAGAGAATGGCGGTCGCAACGCAATTCAGCAGCGCGATCAGCGAATCTCCGGCAGCGGGGTCGGTCAACCTTGTGTGCAGTGCCACCAGCACGGGCGCGAACCACAGCCAGCGCAGGAACCGCCGCAAATGCTCCTGGCGCGTCAGCTCGCGCTGATATTGCGCCCGCAAGGAGACAAAATCGTTGGCCAGTGAAGCACGGGGTATCGTGTCCAGCAGCAGATAGATCGCCGCCAGGACGAACAGCCCGACCAACAGCGCATTCCAGGCAAAGAAAAAGCCGCCTGCCGCGGCAAAGGCCAAGGCGACGCCTTCCAGGACATTGCGGCAGAAGCTGCCCCGCAAAAACTCGTCATAGGCCGCGGCCAAGGCGTCTTTTGACACCGTTCTGGCTGCCGCGTTCATCCGGCGGTCGCCTTGCATGATCAGGCCGGCGCGGAACAGACAAAGGAAGGGCGACAGGAACAGGGCGGCCAGGAACAGGCTCAGCCAGGTGAAGGGATCCACACCGCCACGAACCGGAAAGGGCGGATGGATCGACATGAACAGGAACAGCAGCACCATCGCGCTGGAGGACAGCAGGATCGCTTCGCGGATGGCGCGGCGGGGGCAGGGACGGCCGGTGGACTGATAGGCATCCCGCAGCATCAGCACGGGCAGAAGCACCAAGGTCGCCGGACCACCCAGGCAGATGAAGATCAGTGCGCCCTGCAACATCAGAGCGGCCGGGTTCACGTTGCGCCGCATCTGGCTGAGAATGACAAAAGGCACAGTGCGCAACGCTTCGCCGGCATATTGACGCGGGGTCCGGTAGGTCTCCCACAGGTCGCCTGCCACGCTTTCGCGCGCTGCGGGCGGAATGGCCAGCAGCACCATCCGTTCCAGCCACTCCGGAGGGGTGCTCAGCGCGGCTTCCATGCCAATCCCCCAAGCGTCTGGGCTATGGTCTCAATCAGGCGCTGGGCGGTGCGGGCGGATTCCCGAAGCGCCTTTTCGCCGGATTTCTCGATGCGGTAATGGCGGCGGGACCGGCCGCCCCGCTCCTTGGTCGGTTCCGAGAGCCAGGAGGAGATCAAGCCTTTGTCTTCCATGCGGTCGAGAGTGGCATAGACCGCACCACGTGCGGCTTTCTTGGGCCGGGACAGGTCTTCGACCTTGGCATGGATGGTCACGCCATAGGCATTGTCTTCCAACGCCAGGATGGCGGTCAGCACGATCTGCTCGAACTGGCCAAGAGACTCTGTCACTGGGGTTCCATTTTATCTACATCGTAGACAATATAGAACGGCCGTCAAGCATTGATCTTGTCCAATTAAACATACAATGTAGGACATATGAGATGGCAAGACGCTGTCGAAAGGGCCATGACCTTCTGCCGCCGCAACCTTGGCACAGCGCTGCGTGCCATCGGCTGCGGCTTGGTCTTTTGGGCCTTCCTGTGGGGCCAGGTGGTTTTTCCGTTACAGCCGGTCGTGGTGGTGGCCTTTGCCACGATGCTCGGCTTGCTTGTGGGCTTGGAACTGCTGCTGCGCGGGGTGTCCCAAGCTTGGGTGTTGGGCGGCATGCTCCTCATCGACGCGGTGGTGGGCAGCAGCTATCTCGTTTGGCGACAGATACAGCCGCCGGTGCCGACCGGGCCTTTGCTTGCGGCGAACGATCCCACGCCTTCGGGATGTGGTGACGAGCCGAAAGGCAGCGACTTGCTGATGGCCTTTGGCACCGATCGCGTGCTGGGCAAGGGGCCGGGGCCTTTCACGCCGATCCTGGTCGACGAATGCGTGGCGCTGAAGCTGTTGCGCCGGGACGGCGGGTTGATGGTCCAGGCCTTCGGCTATTCCTATACCGAAGACATAGCTTTTCATGTGATGGATAACGTTTATGAGCCCGACACCGCCTTGAAGATGCGAGCCTTGCGGCCGGACCGCAACACTTTTGTTCTGTTGGACCGTTTCGACAAGGAAGTCCTTTATGTTCGCTATCTCAATCCCCGTGCCGTGCGCATCCGCGGACGGTTTCTTTGCGGCAACGCCCCTCAGGCGGTCATTCGCGATGACGCCATTTTGGTTGGCGGGGTTCGGCTCAATGGTGTTTTTGTCGGCCAGCACGCCATCAAAGGCCATGCATGCGCCATCACCAAGCCGGGGGCGCCCGGCCTCGCGATCAGCGGCAGGTAATTGCGGTCTCAATTTAGCGTCACGGTGCGGACTATCCGGTCAGGGCTTGCCGCCGGCCTGTTGCGCGGCCAGAGTCTTGCGGAAGGCGGCTTCGCGGTCGGCGATATAGGCCTTGTAGCCGTCGGGATCGATGAAGGGATTGGGGCCGCCGGCTTTCAGCTTGGCGTATTTGGCCTCCATGCCGAAATAGTCGCCATGCGCGCCCAGGAACAGGTCGACCGGCAATGACTTCAGGACCTGGAAGGTCTTCTCATAGTCCTGGACGATGCCGGGATACTTATTGTTGCCCACCAGCACATAGCCGGGATTGACGTTGGGACTGCCCACGATCACGACATTCAGGCTCTTGCCGCCGTCATTCACCTTCATGGTCCAGGTGGTGCAGCCTTTGGTGTGACCGGGAGTCTTGTGCGCCGTCAGCACAGTGCCACCAAGCGAAACCGTGTCGCCGTCATGCAGCACGCGGTCCACTTTCACCGGCGGATAAAGATTCTCCCCGCCCTTGTCGCCGTAATTGAAATCCTCCTTGCCGCCGGACTGCACCACCGGCACGTCGGAATCCATTACGTCATATTTGGCGCCGGTTTCCTTGACCACCTGGGCGCTGCCGGCGTCATGATCGAAATGGGCATGGCTGATCAACAGGATCTTTGTGTCGCTGTATTTGAAGCCCAACTTGGCGATGCTGTTCTTGATCAACGGTACGTCGCCCGCCACCCCCGAATTGATCAGGATGTTGCCTTGGGGCGTGGTGATCAGATAGTTCGCCTGCCCCACCGTACCGACATAATAGATGTTGCCGGCGATGTGATAGGCGGGAAACGGCTCCAGATATTTGTTGGCGGCGGCCGGCTTTTTGGCGCTTTGGGCCAGGGATGCCGGCATGGCCAGCAGGGACAATGCGGCGACGATGGCGAACTTGCGAAGCATACTGGATACCCGGGAGGTTGCGCCGGGAGATACTATAGGCAGGGAAACGGTCCTGAAAGAGGTGGCATCCCCTGGCTGGACTGTCGGTGCCGGCCTGCCGCGGATAAGGCGCGGTCGTCTGTCGCGCTCGGTTGCCACCGCGGAGCGGTTGTGTCTGAATGGCGCACGGTCTGGCTTTGGCACCATCCGGGGGCTTGGATGTCGAGTGGTCTGGCGAAAGACTTAATTGTTGGGCTGGTCGGCGTTCTGCTCTTATTTGCCTTGGAGCTCTCCAAGGACAGGTTGGTCGGAGCGGTCAACGCCGATTTGATCTCCCTCGTCTGCGTCATGCTCGCGGTGGTCCTGCCGAGCGGCTATCTTATCTTCCGCCATTACCACCACATACTCTGCACAGAGGGGCATGCCAGGGGACGCCACACAGCCTATGACGAGTTGAGGCAGTCGCTCGGCAGTGGGGGAACGCCGGCGCGTCTCTATGCGCAGTTCCTGGAACGAGCGCTCCACGCCGTTGAGCGTCTTTTCGGCGAGCGTGAGATCACCGATCGCTCGTTTTTTCAACGCGTCATTGGACTAAGCCGGCCGGTCCCGCTCTGGAGTGCCCCTGCGCTAGACCGCTGCGTCCTGTTTGCCTTCCTTTGTCCGCAGCTTTTGCTTTTTCTGGGCTGGGCGTTATCCGGTCATGCGGGGCCGGCGGAAAAAGTCCTGGCGCTTATTTCCGAGGACAATCCCTTGCTGCGCTATCTTGCCGTCGGCACGCTGACAACCGGCGTCGTGGCTTACGCGAATTGCCATCGGATTGCTGACCCCGGCAACGCCGTCCGCCATGAGACCAAGACCATCCGCTGGACCCGGTTTTCTCTCTGGCTCGTGGTTCTGGGGATCAGTTGCCTGATAACCGACCGGCTTCTGAACCACGGCTCAGCCACCGTCGGCGGCGCAGCCATCATGGCGAGTTCTGTCGTGGGCGCGGTGGCCGGCGACGTTCTTATCGCCGTCTTTTCGGGATTTTTTGGCGTCGCGGTCGGCAGTTTGGTTGTCTTGTACATTGGGACGCTCAGCGCGGGAACCGCCACGGCATTTGCCTGCGCCTTGGTCGGCTTTGTTGGCAGCGCTTTCGGCGGAAAAGGCAGCGCTTGGTCAAGACTCAGGCAACGTCTCCATTTCAGCCTGCTTTTCTGGTGGTTATTCCTGGTGGCAGGCATCGTGACCTATATCTGCCTGGCGCGGTTGCTGTCGCGATCCGGCGCCTGGCCGGCGGTCGGACCGATCCTGTTGTTCTATGGATTGCTGCCCGCGTTGAACGCACCCTTCCTCTGGTTTTCGGTGGGTTTGACACGTTGCTTGTTGTGGCTGGGCTTGGAACGCAAGAGTTGGTGGCCCTATTTCTACGCGCTGGTGGATGCGGCCATGGCGGTCCTGGTGATTGTGCTGCTTGTCATCGTGATGGTTGTCGGAATCCAGACCTTGAACCTGATGGCCATGAAGGGCAGCGGCCGGCCGATTTTGCCGGTCGTACCTTTGTTGAATGCGGTCTTTGACAGCCTCAGAAAAAGAGCGCTCGACCCGGAATATTGGTGGGTCTACACGCTGCTGCTGTCGTCCATGATTCCCAGCCTGGTGAATCTGGCGATCGGCGGATTTTCCCTGTTGCGAGGCATTCCGACCGTGTCGCGCTATCTCTACCGCCGCCTGCCGAAAGGGCACATGGTTGTGGCGGCCGACCGCAACTGGATATCGCTAGTACTGGCCAGCCAGGCGATGGCGGGGATGTGCCTGGGATTGGCATCGCAATTCATCTTTCTCCCCTGGTTCATTTTCGGCTACCTCCTGCCGGTGATGGGATTTGGCGTGCTGAGATTTGCCTTCAGCGTCGCGGCGTTCAATTTGCCGGGGCGGATCTTCGGCGGGCTATAGCTGTACTCGCCGCGCCTGGGCATTCAAATGCCCCGCATCGCGGGGCATTTGAATGGTGCGTAGGTGAGAATCGAACTCACGACCTATCCCTTACCAAGGGATTGCGCTACCACTACGCTACTACGGCAACCGTGGTACTCGTCCCCGTCTATAGAGGCCGAACCTTAACCCGAAATTGCCGGCCGGATCGGCCGCCAGGGTCGGTTCAGGGTGCGCTGCTATAACGTAAGGATTCCGCGAAGGAAAGCCGGGTATTCAGATTTCCACCCCCGGCCTTCTCCAAGGATTTTCAAGGGTTTTTGATGGCGAAATCCACACCGGAAAAGCTGGCCGCGGCGTTGCGGGCCAATCTCAAGCGCCGCAAGCAGGCCAAGGAAACCGGGGCCAAGGAACCACCTTCCAAGCCGGCGTCCAAGCAAGGCCAAACGCCCCCAAAAACCAGGCAGTAGCTCCGCTTTTCCCAGCCTTTCCTTGGGCTTTGGCCCCGGCTACAAGGTTTCCCCATGGACCGTATTCGCATCCGCGGCGGGCATCCGCTGAAGGGGGACATCCCCATCAGCGGGGCCAAGAACGCCGCCCTCAAACTGATGGCGGCATCGCTTCTGACCGCCGAGCCCCTGACCCTGGCCAATGTGCCCCGGCTGGCGGATGTGCGCGCCATGGCCGAACTGCTGATCAGCTTCGGCGTGGCCATCCAGGTCAATATGTCGCCCGGCTTCGAAGGCGACATCATGCGGCTGCAGGCGCGCGAAATCGCCTCGGTCTTCGCCTCCTATGACATGGTGCGCAAGATGCGGGCGAGCTTTCAGGTGCTGGCGCCGCTGCTGGCGCGGGCGCATGAAGCCAAAGTATCGCTGCCGGGCGGCTGTGCCATTGGGGCGCGGCCGGTTGAGTTGCACCTGGCCACGCTGGAGCAAATGGGCGCCAAGATCGACTTGAGCGAAGGCTATGTCACCGCCAAGGCGTCGAAGGGATTGAAGGGGGCGGAGATTGTGTTCCCCTTTGTCTCCGTTGGCGCCACGGAGACCGCGATGATGGCCGCCACCTTGGCCAAAGGCACAACCAGAATCGTCAATGCGGCGCGTGAGCCGGAAATTTCCGATCTGGGCAATTGCCTGAACGCCATGGGCGCCCGGATTTCCGGGCTTGGCTCCAGCGAGATCACGATCGACGGCGTCGACGTGCTGCACGGCGCGGAATACCGCGTGATGCCGGACCGCATTGAGACGGGCACCTATGCCATCGCCGCGGCGATCGCCCGCGGGGAGGTGGAACTGGTCGGCGCCTTGCCGGAAACCATTGCGTCGCTTTTGTCGATCCTCGCCAAAAGCGGCGCGGAGGTCTCCACCACGCCCCGGGGGTTGAAGGTTCTGATGAACGGTACGCGGCCGCATGCCTCCGACGTCACCACCGCGCCCTATCCCGGTTTTCCCACTGACCTCCAGGCCCAGATCATGGCGCTGATGACGGTGGCCGACGGCACTTCGGTCATCCGGGAAAAGATCTTCGAGAACCGCTTCATGCATGTGCCGGAACTGGCGCGCATGGGGGCACAGGTCCGCATCGATGGCGATACCGCCACGGTGCGTGGCGTGGAAACACTCCAAGGCGCGCCGGTGATGGCAACTGATCTGCGCGCCTCGGTGTCGCTGGTGCTGGCGGGCCTGGCCGCGGAAGGCGAAACCGTCGTTAGCCGGGTCTATCACCTGGACCGCGGCTTCGACCGGCTGGAAGAGAAGCTGTCGCGGGTCGGCGCCGACATAGCCAGGGTCTCGGAGTAGCCATGGCTCGTTTGCGATTGGCGGCCAGTGATGCCGAAGATCTGGAGGTCTTGTCGGCCCGCCTGCAGGACGCGGTGTTCAAATTGAAGGATGCGGTCTGGCAGCCCAGGCAGCGCCGCTTCGCCCTGGTGGTCAATCGCCTCAAATGGGAAGAAGGCGGCAAGACACGGGTGCGGGCAGGCCTGCATTTCAACGGCGTGCTCAAAGCCCAGTCCAG
>DATBCP010000484.1:0-8568 GCA_036270435.1 Rhizomicrobium sp.
GGCGACAGCACGCTGTCCAGCTCGTCGATGACCTGGGAGATTTTCAGGTCCTTGGTCTCGCCCACCGCGGCGGAGAAATCCTTCCAGAAATCGCGCAGCAGCTGCTTCCAGTCCAGCTTGCCGTCGGAGACTTCGTCCAGCTTCTCTTCCAGGTCGGCGGTGAAGTCATAGGCGACATACCGGTGGAAAAAGCTGTTCAAAAAGGTGGTGACCAGCTGGCCTTTGTCTTCGGGCACGAAACGCTGGCGGTCCATCTTCACATAGGCGCGGTCGCGCAAAGTGGAGATGATCGAGGCATAGGTCGAGGGGCGGCCGATCCCCAGCTCTTCCAGCTTTTTGACCAGGCTGGCTTCGGAATAGCGCGGCTGCGGCTCGGTGAAGTGCTGCGCCGGATTGACCTGCTCGACCTTGGTGGCGTCGCCGGCGGCCAGTTTGGGCAGGCGCGAGCCCTCTTCGTCGGCCTCGTCGTCCTGGCCTTCGAGATAGAGCGTGAGAAATCCGTCGAACAGGGTGACGGTGCCTGTGGCGCGCAGCACGATCTGCTTGTCGGCCGACAGCACATCCACAGTGGTACGTTCCTGTTCCGCCGATTCCATCTGGCTGGAGACCGCGCGCTTCCAGATCAATTCGTAAAGCCTGGCGGCGTCGGCATCGACATGGCGTGCCACCTGGTCGGGGGTGAGGGTGAAGCTGGTGGGGCGCACCGCCTCATGGGCTTCCTGGGCGGTGGTGTTGTTGTTGGCATAGACCCGCGCCGAAGACGGCACATAGCGCGCGCCATACTTCTTGCCGATCAATTCGCGGGCTTCGTTGACCGCTTCCGGCACCATGGTGATGCCGTCGGTACGCATATAGGTGATCAGGCCTACCGTTTCGCCGTCGATGTCGGCGCCCTCATACAGTCCCTGTGCGACCTGCATGGTCCGTTTGGCGTTGAAACCCAGCTTCCGGCTGGCTTCCTGCTGCAAGGTCGAGGTCTTGAAGGGCGGGGAGGGGTTGCGCTTGACCGGCTTGGCTTCGACGCTGCCGACGGCAAATTTCTGGGCGTTGATCGCGGCGACCGCGCGGTCGGCGTCGCCCTGGTTGCCCAGGGTGAGCTTTTCGACCTTCTTGCCATCAAGCTGGATCAGCCGGGCGGCGAAATTGCCGGTCTGCGCCGCCAGGTCGGCATCGATGCTCCAATATTCCTGGGGCTTGAACGCTTCGATTTCCTGTTCGCGCTCCACGATCAGGCGCAGCGCCACGCTCTGTACCCGGCCGGCGGAACGCGCGCCCGGCAGCTTGCGCCACAACACCGGGGAAAGGGTGAAGCCCACCAGATAGTCCAGGGCGCGGCGGGCGAGATAGGCTTCCACCAGTTCCTTGTTGATCTTGCGGGGATGCTGGATGGCGTCCATCACGGCGGATTTGGTGATGGCGTTGAACGCTACCCGCTCCACAGGAAGATCCTTGAGCAGCTTTTTTTCCTTGAGCACTTCCAGGATATGCCAGGAAATGGCCTCGCCCTCGCGATCGGGGTCGGTGGCCAGGATCAGCTTGTCGGCCTCTTTGACGGCCTGGGCGATGTCCTTGATTTTGGAGGCGGCGCGGGCGTCCACATCCCAGGTCATGGAGAAATCGTCGTCCGGCTTGACCGAACCATCCTTGGACGGCAGGTCGCGGATATGCCCGAAGCTGGCCAGCACTTTATAATTGCTGCCCAGATACTTGTTGATGGCTTTGACCTTGCCGGGGGACTCGACGATCAGGACATTCATCTAAAAAACGGAACCTAACTGGGGGTGAGAGGGGGCTTATCTGGGAACGCGTGAGCGATCTGCAAGGGTTGGGGGTTGAGCCGTCCGGCAAACGGGGCGGGACACTGGTCTGAGCCGCGCCCCCCTGTCAACGCCAGCAGGACCAGCCCTGCGTAACCTGTGATTGTATTTCCCGCTACATAACCCATTGCATGTGACCATAGGTTGTATAACTTTGGCGCTCTTCCCATGGTTAAGCGGCCAATCCTTACAAAATGATGAGGACGGCGCGGCGCAGAGCCGCGCCGCAGCCGGGCAAACCCCCGCTATCCAGCTGATGGGTCAGTCAAATAGCCTTTTTTAGCCCCGCGCTAGCGGTTCCCCACCGGAACCATTTCCCTGCCGAAGGTGGCATTGGCGACCAGGGCGAAGCTGCCATACATGGCCAAAGCACCGCAGACCAGGCCGACCCAGCCGCCCAGCATATGCAGGGTGGGATTGGGCAAGAGCGCTCCCCCGCCCAACAGGAAGAAGGCGAGCCAGAGCGTCAGGAAGATGGCGAACAACAGCCGCGACAGGCGGAAGGTCGAGATCCACAGTCCGAACGTGAAGACGCCCCATAAGAGAAGGCAGACGCCGATGGTGCTGCCGGCCGACGATAGATCCAGCACGTGATTGCTGCCCAGCAGGATCAGAAGCGCGAACCACCACCAGAAAGCGCCATAGCTGGTGAAGGCGGTGGCGCCGAACACATTGCCGGTCTTGAATTCCATGATCCCCGCAATGATCTGCGCGGTGCCGCCGAAGGCCATGGCCAGTGGGATCACCACCGGCTCACCGCCGGCAGGCAACAAGCCCGCGTTGATGCTGCTCAAGAGAACCGTGGTAAGCCCGAATCCCATCAACCCCAGCGGTGCGGGATTTGCGGTGTCAGCCATAAAACTCCTCCCAGCTTTCTCATTGTGGAGGCAGCCTAAGCGGCTTTCAGCGCCAAGACACGCGATTTCCCGGCTGGCGGACGCAGCGTCCTGCCAATTCCAGCTCCAGGATCACCGTCAACACCGCGGCGGCCGGCACCCGCAGCTGGCGAATCAGCTCGTCTATTTCCACCGGCGCGGGCCCCAATGCTTCTTCCACCGCGGCGCGAATGCGGTCTGCCTCCGCCTCCAGCGCGGCTGCGGGCGCCTTGTCCGGTTCGCAATCGGGTTCGCGAAATCCGCCGGCCAGGATGGGCCGCAGGACTTCCAATATGTCGTCGATACCCTGAACCAGAGTCGCTCCATTGCGGATGAGGTTGTTGGCGCCCCGCGCGCGCGGGTCGAGCGGCGAGCCGGGCACGGCGAAAATCTCCCGTCCCTGGTCCAAGGCGCATTGCGCGGTGATCAGCGAGCCGGATTTTTCCGCCGCTTCCACCACCACCACGCCGCGCGAAAGGCCGGAGATGATGCGGTTGCGGCGGGGGAAATGCCGCGCCTGGGGCGCTTCGGCCAACCGCATCTCGGACAGGATCACGCCCTGGTTTTGGATAGCGGCATAGAGTTTTTGATTTTCCGGCGGGTAGACGATGTCCACCCCACCTGCCAGCACCGCCACCGTTCCCACCGCCAGCGCCGCTTCATGGGCGGATGTATCGATACCGCGTGCCAGGCCGGACACCACCACCAGCCCGGCAAAACCAAGCTCGCGTGACAGACTCTCGGCGAATTTGCGCGCCAGGGCGCTAGCGTTGCGCGCGCCCACAATGGCGATCATCTCCTTGCGCAACAATTGCGAATGACCCATGACGCTGATCACCGGGGGCGGTGCCTCCAGCGCCTTCAGTCCTTGCGGATAATCGGACTCGCAAGCCGCGATGAGCCGGCCGCCCAGCTTGGCCAGCGCCTCGATTTCGCGGGCCGCTTCGCTTTCATCCGGCAGGGCGAAGCTTTTGTTGCCGCCTCGCGAGGCCAGTCGAGGCAATTCCTCCATCGCGGCCGATGCCGTGCCGAAACGCGCGATCAGGTTGCGGAAGGTGACGGGGCCGACATTCTCGGTGCGCGCCAGCCTCAGCCAGGCGCGGCGTTCATTCTCATTCATGATGACATGGCTTTATTTTTTGGCGCCCGCTCCGATACGCGGCTCCTCGCCGTGCAACAGGCGGCGGATATTGTCGCGATGCATGTAATAGATGAGAACCGAGAGCAAAAGCGCCAGCGCGGCATAACTCTCGCGATGAAAAATCAGGAAATAGGCCGAAGACAAAGCGATCGCGATCAAGGCCGAGAGCGATGAAACCCGCCAGAGGACCGCGGCGCCCAGCCAGGTGGCAGCCACCAGCAGGCCCACCGGCCAATAGAGCGCAAAACAGACGCCCAGGAAGGTGGCCACGCCTTTGCCGCCTTTAAACGTCAGCCAGATGGGAAACAGATGGCCCAGGACGGCGCCCAACCCGGTAAAAACCTCCGCGCCCGGTGCCAGGAAATGCCGCGCCAGCAACACCGCCGCGGCACCCTTGGCGCCGTCGCAGAGGAGCGTTGCCGCCGCCGCCCATTTCTTGCCGGTGCGCAGCACATTTGTGGCGCCGATATTGCCCGAGCCGATCTTGCGCACATCCCCGCCGCCCGACGCAAAGGTGAAAAACAGGCCGAAGGGAATCGAGCCCAGCAGATAGCCGAGCAAAAGTGCGATCAAAGCGGGGTGAACGCTGGACATGGCCTGCGACACTGCCAGCCCTCCAGATCAAAATCTACCACATCAAAGTCTAATGGGCGTCGAAGACCTGCACGCCGCCGACAAAAGTCGCATGGACGCGGCCTTGGAATTTGCGCCCGTCAAAGGCGGTGTTGCGGGCACGGGAGTGCAGTTTTTCCGCATCCACCACCACCGGCTCATCGTCATCCAGCAGGATCAGGTCGGCGGCCGCACCTTTGGCCAAAGCCCCGCCAGCGAGACCGAAGATGCCTGCCGGCGTTGCCGTCATGGTCCTGAGCACATGGGACAGGGTGGCGCGGCCGTCCTGCACCAATGTCAGTGCGGCAGGCAGCAAGGTCTCGAGCCCCACCGTGCCGGCCGCCGCCGTGGCATAGGGTTGCCGCTTGGTGTCGGCGCCCTGCGGCTCATGGCTGGAGACGATCACATCGATCACGCCAGAGGCCACGCCTTGCGCCATGGCGGCGCGGTCGGCCTCGCTGCGCAAAGGCGGGCGCACCTTGCGAAAGGTGTAATAGGAGCCGACATCCAATTCATTCAATGTCAGGTGATGGGCGGCGACGCCACAGGTAACCGGCAGGCCGCGCTGTTTGGCGTCGGCGATGACATCCAGGCTGGCGCGGGTGGAGATCTGGCCGAAATGCAGGCGGGCACCGGTCAGTTCCACCAGGCGGATGTCGCGCTCCACCATCATGGCTTCGGCGATGGCCGGGCCGGCGGGAAGACCCAGCCGCGTGGCGAATTCGCCTTCGGTGGCGCTGGCCCCCTTCACCAATTCCGGATCCTCGGCATGGGAGATCACCAGAGCCTCGAAGGTGGCGGCATAGGCCAGCGCCCGGCGCAGCACCCGCGCATTGGCCACCGAACGGTCGCCGTCGGTGAAAGCGATAGCGCCGGCTTCTTTCAACAAACCGATCTCGGTCATGGTCTCGCCAAGCAGACCCTTGGTCAGGGCCGCGCAGGGAAGTACGCGCACCTTCGCCGTGGCCTGCGCCCGACGCAGGATGAAATCCACCAGCGAAGGCTCATCGATCACCGGATCCGTGTTGGGCATCACGATCATGGAGGTGACGCCACCCACCGCCGCTGCGACGCTGGCCGACTCCAGGCTTTCGCGATGCTCTGCGCCCGGCTCGCCGGTGAAAACGCGGCAGTCGATCAGGCCCGGCGCCAGCACCAATCCGCGGCAATCGATCACTTCCGGATCGCGCGGTTCGGCATCGCGGAACAGGCGCGGGCCGATATCCGCGATTCGACCGTTCTCCACGAGAAGTCCGCCTTTGACATCCAATCCGCTGGCGGGGTCCACCAGCCGGGCATTCTTGAAGGCGATGCGCCCGCTCTTCGAGGTGATCATGCCATTCCCCTGGCGAGTGCATCCAGGATGGCCATGCGCAGCGCAACCCCCATTTCCACCTGCTCGCTGATCAGGCTGACCTGGACGTCATCGGCAATGTCGGACGCAATCTCCACCCCGCGATTCATCGGCCCGGGATGCATCACCAGGGCACCCGGCTTGGCATGGGCGAGCTTTTCCCGGTCCAGGCCGTAGAAACGGAAATATTCCCGGGTCGAAGGTACGAAGGCGCCAGCCATCCGCTCCAACTGCAGCCTGAGCATCATCACAATGTCGGCTCCCGCCAGCCCCCGCTTCATATCGGTGTAGATTTCCACCCCGAAACGGTCGGCGTCGCAGGGCAATAAAGTGCGCGGCGCCACCAGCCGGACCCTTGCGCCCATCATGGAGAGCAGCCGCAGGTTGGACCGGGCAACACGCGAGTGGAGCACGTCGCCGCAGATCGCCACGACCAGGCCTTCAAGGTTGCCGCGATGGCGGCGGATGGTGAGCGCATCCAGCAGCGCCTGGGTGGGATGTTCATGCGCGCCGTCGCCGGCATTGATCACACTGCAATCCAGCTTGCGCGAGAGAAGCTCGGCCGCGCCGGCATCCTGATGGCGCACCACCAGGATATCGGGGCGCATGGCATTGAGGGTGGAGGCGGTGTCCAGCAAAGTCTCGCCCTTGGAGACCGAAGAGGTCTTCACCGACATGTTCATCACGTCGGCGCCCAATCTCTTGCCGGCCAATTCGAACGAGGATTGGGTGCGGGTCGAAGCCTCGAAAAACAGGTTGATCAAGGTGCGGCCCCTGAGCAGGGCGGTCTTTTTGTCCGTCGCCCGGCCTTGCACCACATAGGTTTCGGCCAGATCGAGCAGGGCGGTGATGTCGAGGGGGGAAAGCCCGTCGATCCCCAAGAGATGCTTGGATGAAAGGATCGGGGCGGCGGCCGGCGATGTCATTAAAGTGGGGCTTATAGCGGTGGTTGGTGACAGGGGCAAGCGGAGACGCCAGCCCAAGGCCAGCATGGTGAACCGCGCCCGGTTTGTCGCTTGCTTTTCGCGCCCTTTTCGCTCCGGGGCGTTAATTTCCTGGGGATGTCTTGTCCTGGCTGATCCGTGTGCCCTTGTTGATGCAACCGAAATCCCTGATTCCCGCGCTGTTGATCGAAGGCGGCAGGGGGCAAAGCTCGAACGTGCCGGTGATGCTGGTGCGCATCGAACCGGTCTTGCTCTGCCAGTAGAGCCAGTTCTGCATCACCACAGGCGCGATATCGGCATTGCTGTCCGGCGGCGCCTTGATGATGGTCCGCGTCCCGTCCCCGGACATCAGCGTGACGCCGATGCCCGGCGTCAGGCCCAAGCTGCCTTGGACCGTGGAGCACTTTCCTGTCAGTGCGGGGCTTTTCTTGCAGGTCAGTTCGGCTGCGTTCGCGGCGGACGGAAAAAGCAAGATCACCGCAAGCACCGCTTTATGCACCGCTCATCTCCTCCAGGCTTTTGCCGGCCGGCTCGGGCAGGAACAGGATGGCAATCATGCTGATGGGGATGGTGATCAGCAACCATTGAATGGCGGGACCATGCCCGCCAAACCGGTCATAGAGCCGGCCTTCCAAGGCAAGCGCCGCCGCACCGGCGCCGATTTCGATGGCGTAACGCAGTCCGCCCACTGTGGCGCGGTAATGGGTCGGTACGATTTCGAGCGCAAAACCCGCGATAAAGGTATCGCCGGCAAAGAAACCGAAGAAGCCCAGTATCCAAAGGATCGGTGCCGCCCAGGGCGGCGCATGGTTGAAGAAGAGAAAGAAGCTGATCCCCGCCACGGCCGCCGACGCGATGGCCAGGGGTTTGCGCCCGAACCGGTCCGAAAACCTTCCTGCAGCAATCGTCAATCCCAACCCGAAAAGGCCACCCGGGATTAGGACCAGGCTGACCTCGCCCGGAGAGTAATGATAGGCCTCCTGCAAATATTTCTGCGCCAGAAAGGTCGGAGACGAGACCGCGAAACCGAACGCCGCGGCGGCAAGAAGCACACTCACGATCCGCATCGGATATTGCCGGGCGATGTCCTTGAGGAGGTCCAGGATGGCGCCGGCCCTGAGCCCGGCTTCTCCCTGAGTTTGGAAGCGTTTGGTCTCCGGCAGTCTTTGGCGCAGGAAGGCCACCAGGAAGATCGGCACTGAACCGATCACGTACAAGGCGCGCCAGCCATAGGGGAGGATGTTGACGGCGCCAAAGAAGCCCGCCGCCAGGCCTGCCCCGGCAAAGTAAAACGCGATGGTGGTGGAATTGGCCCAGCCGCGTGCCTTGGCGGCGATCTCTTCGGCAACCACCACGAACAGCAGCATCTCCTCGGCAAAGCCAAAGAAACGGTCGAAAAATTGCGCACTGACAAATTCCCAATAATTGGCGGCAAATGCCGTCAGCAGGGTGAATGCGGCCTGGCCGAAGATGGTGAAAAGCAGCAGGCGACGCCGTCCCACCAGATCGGCGCTGGCCGCCAGGAAAAACGCAAAAAAGGCGGCGGTGCGGAACGTAGCCAGCGTCGGCCCGATCTGGTTTTCGGGAATATGCAGCGAAGCCTGGATCTGGCTGGTCGCCAGACCGAACAGGTTGATGTCATAGCCGGCAAAAAAGGCCGCGGCGCCCACCAGCAGAAAGATGCGCTCGGTCCGCAGATCGATCGGGACCGGCGGGCGGAAATATTTCAGGACCCGCGCGGGATCGGAGTCCTTGGTCATGGCATGTTCCGCAGCCGGTCCAGCGCACCTTGCAGAATGTAGGCGGCGGCCATCTTGTCCACCAC
>DATBCP010000485.1:0-5081 GCA_036270435.1 Rhizomicrobium sp.
GCTGGTCGCCATCGCGGTGGTGCTGCTGAGCTTCTTCCTGATCCGGATTGTGCCCGGCGACGCGGCCACCGTGATGGCGGGTCAAACCGGCTATGCCGACGAACAATATATGCAAAGCCTGCGCGCCGAATATGGCCTGGACCAGCCGCTGCCGGTGCAGCTTTGGAAATATATGCGCAATGTCGCGCATGGCGATCTGGGTACGTCCTACGTGCGGCGCCAGCCGGTCGCCAGCGTGATCCTGGAACGGCTGCCCAACACCTTGTTGTTGAATGCCTTCGCCCTGCTGGTGGCGGCGAGCGGCGGCATCCTGCTGGGCAGCGTGGCCGCACGGCGGCCGGGATCGGCGGGCGATGCCGCTGTGACGGTGCTCGCCATGCTGTTCTACGCCGTGCCGCAATTCTGGCTCGGCCTGATCATGGTGCTGGTCTTTGGGATGTGGCTGGCTTGGCTGCCGCCCTTCGGCATCGAAACCATGGGCGCCGATTATACCGGCCTGATGCGGCTGGGCGATGTCGCCCAGCATATCATCCTGCCGGGCCTGACCCTGGCGCTGTATTTCCTGGCCAGTTATGCGCGGCTGACCCGGGCCTCCATGCTGGAAGTGGCCGACCAGGATTTCGTCAAGACGGCGCGCGCCAAGGGCATCAGCGAAAGACAAGTGGCGCGGCGTCACATCCTGCGCAACGCGCTGATGCCGCTGATCACCTATGCCGGCCTGCAAGCCTCTATCCTGGTGGGCGGCAGCGTGCTGGTGGAGAATGTTTTTTCCTGGCCGGGAATCGGCACCCTGGCCTCTGAAGCGGTGAAGGCGCGGGACAATCCGCTGTTGCTGGGCATATTCATCGTCACAGCCATCCTGGTCTGCCTGTTCAACCTGATCACCGATATCGCCTATTCCATCGCCGATCCCAGGGTGGAGTTAGGCCAATGAGCGTGGAGCTGGGCTGATGGCTTTTCTGCGCGATTTTCTTTCCCGTCCCGCCACGGTTGCCGGCCTGGCGGTATTTTTCCTGATCGTGGCGATCGCGCTCGGCGCACCGCTGCTCTTTGCCCGCGGCCCCTTCAGCATTGTCGGCATGCCTCTGCTGCCGCCGGGCGCGCCGGGTCTGCTGGCCGGCAGCGATGTCCTGGGCCGGGACATGGTGGTGGGGCTTGCCTATGGCGCGCGCATTTCGCTGCTGGTCGGTATCACCTCGACCTTTTGCGCGGTGGGGATCGGCGTCTTGTTCGGCGCCATCGCCGGCTATTATGGCGGACTGGTGGACGATTTGTTGATGCGGGTGACGGAGTTCTTCCAGATCATTCCCAGTTTCGTCCTGCTGATGGTTTTGGTGGCGTTCCTGCAGCCCAGCCTGGGTTCCACGGTCATCGGCATCGCGCTGGTGACCTGGCCGCAGGTGGCGCGGGTGGTGCGGGGAGAATTCCTCAGCCTCAGGACGCGCGAATTCGTCCAGGCGGCACGGGTGCTGGGCATGCGCGACGGTGCCATCATCTTCACCCAGATTCTGCCCAATGCGTTGCCGCCCATTGTGGTGATCAGTTCCCTGATGGTGGGAAATGCGATTCTCACCGAGTCGGCTTTGGCCTTTCTGGGCCTGGGCGATCCCAACCTGCAGAGCTGGGGCAGCATGATCGGGGACTCGCGATCGGCCATGTGGGTGGCCTGGTGGACCACGGTCCTGCCGGGCGCCTGCATCATGGTCACGGTGCTGGCGCTGAACTTCATCGGCGACGGATTGAATGACGCCCTCAATCCCCGGCGGAGACGCTGATGCCGCCCCCTATGCCGCTCGTCTCGATCCAGAATTTGACCGTCAGCCTGCCTCCCGGCGCCGATCGTCCTCTGGCGACCGAGGCGGTGAGCCTTCAGATCGGCCGCAAGGACATTGTCTGCATTGTGGGGGAATCCGGGTCCGGCAAGTCGGTGACGGCGCATGCCATCATGGGGCTGTTGCCGCGTGGCGTGCGGCCTGCGGACGGAAGCATCCTGTTTGACGGCGTGGACCTGCTGAAGCAGCCGCCGGAAGCGATGCGCCGGCGGCGCGGCCGCGACATCGCCATGATCTTCCAGGACCCAATGGCGGCGCTCAATCCGGTGGTTTCCATCGGCCGGCAGGTCGCTGAGCAGATCCGCGCCCATCGGCCGGTTTCCGAAAGCGAGGCCCTGAAGCAGACGACAAGCCTGTTGCGTGAAATGGGTCTTAAGGACGTCGCGCTTGGCGCCTATCCGCATCAACTCTCCGGCGGCCAGCGCCAACGGGTGATGATTGCGATGGCAATATCCTTGTCGCCCAAGCTGTTGATTGCCGATGAACCCACCACGGCGCTGGATGTCACCACCCAGGCGCAGATCCTCAAGCTGATCAAGCGCCTCCAGGCTGAACGGGAGATGAGCGTGCTGTTGATCACCCATGATTTCGGTGTGGTGGCCGATATGGCCGATGCCGTGGCCGTGATGCGCCACGGTCGGATTGTGGAAAGCGGCGCGACCCGGCAGGTGCTGGGCAATCCTTCCCATGCCTATACGCGGGACCTGATCGCCGCCGTGCCGCGGGGTGAAAGCCGGCTGCCGCCGGTGCCTGACCCACAGCCCGTGATGCAAGTCATGGGCCTGACCAAGCGCTTTCAGCGCGGTGGGTTGTTTTCCCGCACCCCGGCGGCGACGGCGCTGGACGGCATTTCCCTCACCCTGAACCGGGGCGAGACATTGGGTGTGGTGGGCGAATCCGGCAGCGGCAAGTCCACCTTGGCGCGCTGCATGATCCGGCTGCTCGATCCCGATGCAGGCGAGGTGCGGCTGGAAGGCGCTGATATTGCCCATATGCCCTCCGCCAGGCTCAGGCCGCTGCGGCGGCGCATCCAGATGGTGTTCCAGGATCCTTTTTCCTCGCTCAATCCGCGCCAGACGGTGGGCGACATTCTCATCGCCGGGCCCAGGGCGCATGGCGAAGCGGTGGCTGCGGCCAAGACGCGTGCCGCCGATATGCTGCAGCTGGTGGGCCTGAGCCCCCAATGCCTGGACCGGCTGCCGCATGAATTTTCCGGCGGCCAGCGCCAGCGTATCGGGCTGGCGCGCGCCCTGATGCTCGAGCCCGAGGTGCTTATCGCCGACGAGCCGGTGTCGGCGCTGGATGTGACGGTCCAGGCCCAGGTCTTGAAACTGCTGGACGATGTTCGCCGCCAGATGAATCTCGCCATGTTGTTCATCACCCATGACATGCGGGTGGCGGCGGAAATCTGTCATCGCGTGATGGTGATGCGCCATGGCAGGATCGTGGAACAAGGACCCACGCGGGATGTCTTTGCCCAGCCATCGAGCGACTATACCAGGGCACTTTTGGCGGCGATTCCCGGACGCCAGGCACGGTAAGGAGATAAGCCATGCGGATCGCCATCGCCGAATTCAAGCAGGAGACCAACACGTTCGTACCCTTCACCACCACGCTGAAGACGTTCGAGGAACAGTATCTCCATCGCGGCGATGAGATGCTCACCGCGTTCGGCAAGGCGCGTCTGGAAATACCCGCTGCGCTGGATGCGATCCGGGAGGCCGGCGCCGAGCCGGTGCCGCTGCTCGCCACCATGGCGATGGCGTCGGGCACGGTGGAACGCAAAAGCTTCGACATCCTGATGGGCGAGATCGAGGCGCGTCTCAAGGCAGCGGGACCTGTGGATGGCGTGTTCCTGGCGCTGCACGGCGCCATGATCATCGAGGACGAACCTGACGCGGAATCCGAGATCGTGCGCCGGGTGCGCGCGCTTGTGAAACCCGGCACGCCCATCACCGTGTCGCTGGACCTGCACGGCCATATCACCGCGGCGATGATCCAGCCCGATGTGGCCTATATCGGCTACCGGGAGTTTCCCCATATCGACATGTATGAGACCGGCTATCGCGCCGCGCGGCTCCTGGTCGACTGGATCAACGGCAAGGTCAAACCGGTGATGGCGCTGTCCAAGCGCCACATGATCTTCAGTCCCGACTCCGCCCGCACCGGCGCCCCGCCGCTCAGCGACATTGTCGCGGAAGGCCGCGCCATGGAAGCGCGTGGCGAGGTGCTGCATGTCTCGCTGTTTCCGGTGCAGCCCTGGATCGACACGCCGGATTTGGGCTTTGCGGCGCTGGTCTGCGCCGAAAGCAAGGAGGCGGCGCAACACGCCGCCGACAGGCTGGCCAAAATGACCTGGGACCGGCGGGCCGAATTTGAACCGACGGTGACGCCGTTGGATGAGATCATCCGCACCGGGCTGAGAGAGCCGGGCCTTACCGTGGCGAGCGATGCGGGCG
The DNA here is from genome assembly GCA_036270435.1 of Rhizomicrobium sp. Classification (GTDB taxonomy): domain Bacteria; phylum Pseudomonadota; class Alphaproteobacteria; order Micropepsales; family Micropepsaceae; genus Rhizomicrobium. Next base: position 4,292 of record DATBCP010000485.1, read on the forward strand.
ATGCGCCTTCCGGCGGTGCCGCGGGGGATTCCACTGCCGTGCTGACGGCCTTGCTCGACGCGGGCGCCGACCGGGCCGAGCGGATGTCCATCTGCACGATCTGCGATGCCGAAGCGGTGGCCGAAGCCGCAGCAGCCGGAGTCGGCAAGACCATCACGTTGAAAGTGGGTCACAAGCGCTCAGGCCTGGGGGAACCGCTCACCGTCACCGGCACAGTCAAGGTGATCAGCGATGGGACCTATGTGCTGGAAGGTCCCGGCGGCAATGGCATGGTCGGCGAGATGGGCCTTACTGCTGTGCTGGCCATCGGCGCGATTCGGCTGAACCTGCGCTCCATCCCGCATTTCGAATGGGATTTGGGGATTCACAAATCCGTGGGGCTGGATCCAATGCGGGCGGCGCTGGTGTTCGTGCGCTCGCCGGCGCATTTCCGCGCCTCCTACGCGCCCATCGCGGCGCGCATTTTCCTGGCCGACACGCCGGGTCCGACCTGCCTGAACATGCGGCGCATCCCCTTCACCAAGGTGACGCGGCCTTTCTATCCGTTGGATTTGGTGAACGATTAGCTCGCCCGGCGCGCCTTCGCCGGCACATGCTGCTTGCGGAAGTCCTTGAGGATCTGGCGCAGGCCCGGTTCCGAGACCTGCATCATGGCGTGTTCCACCGGCACCCAGGCCAGTTCGCGCGCATTCTTCTCCGGCCAATCGTCCAGTTGCCTGGTGACTTCCAGCGCAAAGACATCGACGCTGCAGGGCATGCCGCCGCCGTCCTTCTTGGCTTTCAGATAATG
>DATBCP010000486.1:0-9683 GCA_036270435.1 Rhizomicrobium sp.
AAGGTGCCAAGCGTGGTTTCCTCTACGGATACGCCGACCATTAGCGCGAAAGTGAAAAGCCCGTTGACCACGATTTGGCCAAACTCCGTCGTAGCGGCATAGGCCGCGTCCAGATGCAGGGGTTGTGGATTGTGAGTCATCATTGTGATGGTGCGATTTTCCTCTTCTGTGACCGTATGACGTATGGGGTGGTCGATTTTATCGCCGATGCGCCAGTCGGAATATCGCTTCCCAGCCATTAGACCCTTCCAATCTGTACTAGCACATTTCCTTCCGACACCTGGTCTCCGAGCGCCACGCGCACAGCCGCAACGGTGCCTTCAAAAGGTGCGGCGAGGGCATTTTCCATTTTCATGGCTTCCAGCACCAGCAAGACCTCGCCGCGCTTGACCATTTGACCCTGCTTTACATGCAATGCGGTCACCACGCCGGGCATCGGCGCCATCACGGTGCCATCGCCTGCCAAAGCTTCGCTCTCGCCTTCAAAGCGCGGCGGCCCAAAGCCCCAAGCTTGACCGCTGGCGAAAATCACATTGTTCCAGATCGACGCTGTGCCGATGGCGGGCGCGGACTTATATGTGCGGCCACTGATATTCACGGTGATTTCCGGTTCAGGCGGAACGCCTGCGCGAAAACCGGTGAGGTGCGCCCAGGGACCGTCCTCCTGTGGCAGCAATGCTTGGGCGGCCTGAGCGACAACGTAAGGTGGCGGCGCTTCGCCTGGCACCAGATCGGGACGCCGCGCGATGAAGCCCGTGTCGATCCGGCCAGCCACGAAATCGATGTCGCTTGCTGCGCGCGCCAGGAATGCGGCGTTGGTCTTCACCGGCCAGACCTCCACCGCACCGCAGGCGTCAGCCAGTTTCGCCGCTGCCGCCTCGCGGGCGGCGGCATGGACGATCAGCTTGGCGATCATGGGATCGTAATGGCGTGTAACGGTATCGCCCTCTTCCACCCCGCTGTCGACTCGAACATTCTTCGGAAGCTTGAGATGTGCCAGCATCCCGATCGACGGTAAAAAGCCGGCGGACGGGTTTTCGGCATAGAGCCGTGCCTCCATCGCATGCCCGGTGATGGAAAGCTGCTCTTGTACCTTGGGTAGTTTCTCCCCCGACGCGACGCGCAGTTGCCATTCCACCAAGTCTTCACCGGTAATCGCCTCGGTCACCGGATGTTCCACCTGCAGACGCGTGTTCATTTCCATGAACCAGATCCGATCAGCCGACAGGCCCGCGGAAGCATCGGCGATGAATTCAATGGTGCCCGCGCCGGCATAGTTCACGGCCTGCGCCGCCTTCACCGCAGTGGCGCAGAGCGCGGCGCGGGTCGCCACATCCATTCCTGGCGCCGGCGCTTCTTCGATAACCTTCTGATGGCGGCGTTGCAGCGAACAGTCTCGCTCGAACAGATGCACGCAGTTTCCGTGCGTGTCGGCAAAGACCTGCACTTCGATATGCCGCGGACTGGTGATGTATTTTTCCAGCAGCACCCGGTCGCCGCCAAAGGAAGACGCGGCTTCGCGTTTGCACGACGCCAGCGCCTCGTCGAAAGCAGTTGCGCCTTCCACCACCCGCATGCCCTTGCCACCGCCGCCCGCCACTGCTTTGATCAAGACCGGAAAGCCTATCTTTTCAGCTTCCTGCCTCAGGCGAACCGGGTCCTGATCCTCACCCAGATAGCCCGGTGTCACCGGCACGCCTGCTTCCCGCATCAGCTTCTTGGCGGCATCCTTGAGCCCCATGGCGCGGATGGCGGCCGGCGGCGCGCCGATCCAGACCAGCCCTGCGGCAATCACGGCTTCGGCGAAATCGGCATTCTCCGACAGAAAGCCGTAGCCGGGATGGATGGCGCGGGCGCCGGTCTGGCGCGCCGCATCCAGTATCTTCTTGCGATCGAGATAGCTCTCGCGCGCCGCCGCGCCGCCCAGCGCAACGGCGACATCGGCCTCGCGTACGAAAGGCATCGTGGCATCGGCATCGGAATAGACGGCAACCGTCTTCACACCCAGCCGCCGCGCGGTGCGGATGATACGCCGCGCGATCTCTCCCCGGTTGGCGATCAGGAGGCTCTCGATCATCTCACATCCGGAACAGGCCGAAGCGCGGACTTTCAGGGATCGGCGCATTCAGGCTCGCGGCCAGCGCCAGGCCCAGCACATCGCGGGTCTGCACCGGATCGATGATGCCGTCGTCCCATAGTCGCGCAGTGGCGTGGTAGGGATGTCCCTCGTCCTCATATTTCTGACGAATGGGAGCCTTAAAGGCCTCCATCTCGTCTTTTGACCACTTGTCGGCATCGCGATGCACCGACGCCAGGACGGACGCCGCCTGCTCGCCGCCCATCACGCTGATGCGGCTGTTGGGCCAGGTGAACAGGAAGCGGGGCGAGAAGGCGCGGCCACACATCCCGTAATTGCCTGCGCCGAAACTGCCGCCGATCAAAACGGTCAGTTTGGGGACGGATGCCGTGGAGACCGCGGTTACCAGCTTGGCGCCATCCTTGGCGATCCCGCCGGCCTCATACTTGCCGCCAACCATGAAACCCGAGACATTCTGAAGGAACAGCAGCGGAATGCGGCGCTGACAGGCCAGTTCAATGAAATGCGCCCCCTTTTGCGCGCTTTCGCTGAACAGCACGCCACTATTGGCAAGAATTGCCACCGGCATGCCCCACAGATGGGCGAAGCCGCACACCAGGGTCGAGCCATAGAGCGGCTTGAACTCATGGAAATCGGAGCCGTCGACCAGCCGGGCAATCACTTCATGCACGTCATAAGGCGCGCGCACGTCGCGCGGAATGATGCCATAGAGCTCCTCCGCCGCGAACTTTGGCGGGCGCGGCGTTTGCAGCGCCAAGTCATGCTTGTGCGCCGGCGCCAGGGTGCCGACGATGCGGCGCATAATGTCGATGGCATGCTCGTCATTTTCCGCGACATGATCGACCACCCCCGACTTGCGGCCATGGGTGTCGGCGCCACCCAACTCCTCGGCACTGATAACCTCGCCGGTGGCGGCCTTCACCAGTGGCGGGCCGGCCAGGAAAATGGTGCCCTGCCCGCGCACGATGATGGATTCATCGCTCATCGCCGGCACATAGGCGCCGCCGGCAGTGCAACTTCCTATCACGCAGGCGATCTGGGCGATACCTTGCGCGCTCATATTGGCCTGGTTGAAGAAAATGCGGCCAAAATGATCGCGATCGGGAAATACCTCGGACTGATGCGGCAGGTTGGCGCCGCCGCTGTCGACCAGGTACAGGCATGGCAGCCGGTTCGCTTCCGCGATCTCCTGGGCCCTGAGATGCTTCTTCACCGTCATGGGGAAATAGACGCCCCCCTTCACGGTGGCGTCATTGGCCGCGATCATCACCTTCCGGCCGGCGACCCGACCGATGCCGGCAACGATACCGGCGCCGGGCGCCTCGTCACCATACATGCCGTTTGCGGCCAGCGCGCCAACTTCCAGGAAGGGCGAACCGGGATCCAGCAGTCGCATCACCCGGTCGCGCGGCAGCAGCTTGCCGCGGGCCGTGTGCTTGGCTCGCGCGGCATCCGGGCCGCCCAGCGCGGCTTTGGCCAGCTTGTCCCGCAGTTCCGCTGCCAACGTGCGATTGTGCGCGGCATTGGCCTTGAACACCTCACTTCCAGGATCTACCAGCGACGAGAGCGTCATAGGCCCACGAGCTCCCGCCCGATCAGGAAGCGGCGGATCTCATTGGTGCCGGCGCCAATGTCGTAGAGCTTGGCGTCGCGCAGGAAACGTTCCACCGGCCATTCTTTGGTATAGCCCGCGCCGCCCAGCGCCTGGATCGCTTCCAACGATGTCTTCACAGCATTCTCGCTCGCCAGCAGAATTGCACCCGCGGCATCGAAGCGCGTGGTCCTGCCGGCGTCGCAGGCGCGCGCCACGGCATAGACGTAAGCCCGCGCGGAATTCAGCGCCACATACATGTCGGCGACCTTGGCCTGCATCAGCTGGAAGCTGCCGATGGGCTGGCCGAACTGCTTGCGTTCCCGCAAATATGGCAACACCACGTCCAGGCAGGCCTGCATGATGCCCAAGGGCCCGGCCGACAGCACGGCGCGTTCATAATCCAGGCCCGACATCAGTATCTTCACGCCCTGGCCTTCGGAACCCATGACATTTTCCGCCGGCACCTCGCAGTCCTGGAACACCAGTTCGGCAGTGTCGCTGCCACGCATGCCCATCTTGTCCAACTTCTGCGATACGGAGAAGCCCGCGAAACCCTTCTCGATCAGAAAGGCGGTGATGCCCCCGGCGTCCGCTGTCATGTCGGTCTTGGCATAGACTACCAGCGTATCGGCTTCCGGCGCATTGGTGATCCAGAACTTTGTACCATTGAGGACGTAGCGGTCGCCTTTCCTTTCGGCCTTCAGCCGCATCGATACCACATCAGAACCGCTGCCAGCCTCTGACATGGCCAATGAGCCGACATGCTCACCGCTGATCAGGGGCGGCAGATATTTTTGCTTCTGCGCTTCATTGCCCCAACGGCGAATCTGGTTGACACAGAGATTGGAATGCGCGCCATACGACAGGCCCACCGAAGCGCTGGCGCGGGAGACCTCCTCCATCGCCACGCAATGCTCCAGATAGCCCAATCCCAGCCCGCCATACGCCTCCTCCACCGTGATGCCGTGCAGACCCAACGCGCCCATCTCGGGCCACAGATGACGGGGGAATTTGTTGGTGGCATCGTAATCGGCGGCAAAAGGCGCGATCTGCTCGCTGGCGAAACGGCGCACCGTCTCGCGCAGCATGTCGGCGGTTTCGCCCAGGCCGAAATCCAGCGTGACGGTCATGGTATCTCCTCCGCAGGCACCGGGCGCGGGCGGCCCTCCGGATCGATGGCGACGAAGGTGAAGCTAGCCTCGGTGACTTTTGAGCTATTGTCGCCATCGCGGACGCGCTGCCACGCTTCCACCGCGATTTTCATGGAAGTGCGCCCGACAGAGGTCACATTGGCATAGACCGACAACTCGTCGCCAACGTGCACCGGATGATGGAAGCTGACGGCGTCGATGGCGGCAGTGACAGCGCGGCCCCGGCTGCGGCGGCTGGCGGCATTGCCTGCGGCCAGGTCCATCCAGCTCATGATCCAGCCACCGAAGATGTCCCCGTTGAAATTGGCGTCCGCCGGCATGGCGGTAACGCGGATCGCGGGCTGTTCGTTCGGTTGCTGGTCCATCTTCATTCCATGAAAATGAGGGCGGGATGCTCCATCAATTGTTTCAGCCGCTGGATGAAGGACGCGGCTTCATGACCGTCGACAATGCGATGATCGAAGGAGCTGGACAAATTGAGTAGCTTGCGCCGGGTAAGGTAAGCACCCTCCAGCACCGGTCGCTCGACGAGTTTGTTGGGACCCAGGATCGCCACTTCCGGCGGGTTTATGATCGGGGTGGCCGCGATGCCGCCCAACGGACCCAGGCTGCTCAAGGTGATTGTCGATCCGCTCAGCTGGTCGCGGCTGGCGCTACCGTCGCGCGCCAAGCCGGTGACCCGCGCCAACTCGGCGGCGCAGCCCCAAACGTCCCGCGTCTCGGCATGGCGCACCACCGGCACCATCAGGCCCTGCGGCGTCTGCGTGGCAATTCCAACATGCACCGCGGCGAAGCGCTTCAGCAGGCCCTGCTCTTCGTCATAATGCGCGTTCACGTTTGGAAAATCAGGTACCAGCTTTACCACCGCCCGCATGAAGAAAGGCAATAAGGTCAGCTTGGGCTGGTCCTCGCGGCGATTGGCGTTGAGATGTGTCCGCAATCCTTCCAACTCGGTCAGGTCGAATTCTTCGACATAGCTGAAATGGGGAATGCTGCGCTTGGATTCGAGCATTCGCTCCGCAATGCGGCGGCGCAGTCCGACCACAGGAATCTCTTCAACCCTGTGGTGGGCGAGTTTTTCTGGCGGGGCTGCCAAGTCTGGCTGAATTCCGGCTTGCGCCGGGACCGTGGCACGTGCCTGGGCGCCACTACGATAGCGTTCCAGGTCCTCAACTGTGATAATGCCGTTGCGACCCGTGCCACGAACATCCTTAAGCTCAATACCCCACTCCATCGCGCGACGCCGTGTGGCCGGTGACGCGGAAGGGTCGGGGTTGACGAGGCCACCGGGCGGGGCTGCTCGGGGTAACGAAGCTGCTTTCGCTTCATCGGCGTGCCCATTTGGTGCGGCCAGTGGCCGTGCCGGCGCCGCGCCCTCGCCTGCCACATCCATTTCGACCAGCACCGAACCCACCGACGCTTTGCTGCCGACCGCTCCATGCACCGCGACAATTGTGCCTTCGACAGGAGAACTCATGTCCACCGTCGCCTTGTCAGTCATCACGTCCAGCAAGGGCTGGTCCTCCCGGACACGATCGCCAGGCTTGACGTGCCAGGCCGTGATTTCTGCTTCCGCGATACCTTCTCCAATATCAGGCAAGCGAAAGAGATACTGCCCCATCTAACTCTCCATCGCTTGCTTGAGCGCTTTCGTGACGCGCGCAGGACCAGGGAAATAATCCCACTCAAAGGCATGCGGATAGGGCGTATCCCAACCAGCGACACGCTGAATCGGTGATTTCAGGTGAAAGAAGCAACGTTCCTGCAGCAGCGCCGACAATTCCGCTCCGAAACCGGCGAAGCGCGACGCCTCATGCACGATCACGCAACGTCCGGTCCTGTTGACCGAGTTTGTGATGGTCTCGATATCCAGCGGCACGATCGAACGCAGATCGATCAGTTCAGCATCGATGTCGCCCTCCTCGATCGCCGCGGTGGCAACATGCACCATGGTGCCATAGGCCAGTACGGTGACATCGCAGCCCTCCCGTAACACAGCTGCCTTACCCAACGGCACGGTATAATGGCCTTCCGGCACATCCGCCTTGGGATGACCAGCCCAGCTTTTGACCTGTCGGTCATGATGACCGTCAAAAGGCCCGTTGTAGATGCGCTTTGGTTCCAAAAAAACCACCGGGTCATTGCTCTCGATACTCGAGATCAACAAACCCTTCGCATCATAGGGATTGGATGGAATCACGGTACAAAGCCCAGTCACATGGGCGAACAATGCCTCCGGTGACTGGCTATGGGTTTGTCCGCCGAAGATGCCGCCGCCATAGGGCGCACGCACGGTGATGGGTGCCCAAAACTCACCATTGGAGCGGTAGCGCAGGCGTGCAGCTTCCGATACGAGCTGATCGAAGGCCGGCAGGATGTAGTCGGCGAACTGTATTTCGGGGACCGGGCGCAAACCGTAAGCGCCCATACCAACCGCGGCGGCAATGATGCCGCCTTCACTGATCGGCGTGTCGAAGCAGCGCTTGATGCCGTGTTTCCTTTGCAGACCTTCGGTGACACGAAAGACACCTCCAAAATAACCCACGTCCTCGCCGAAAATCAGTACATCGGGGTTTTCGGACAGCATCACATCCAGCGCCGAATTCAGGGCCTGGATCATGGTCATGTCGGCCATGGTCAGTCTCCCAGTTCGGCGCGCTGTTCGCGCACGCGCCAATCCGGCGTCTCGAACACGCCTTCGAACATTTCCGATACCGGCGGCTTGGATTTGCCCAAGGTGCCCACCGCCTCGCCCTGCTTGACGGCGGCACGCACGATCTCGACCAGTTCTGCCTCAAACTGAACATGGCGTGCCTCGTCCCACGCCCCGATATGGATCAGGTGCTGCTTCAGCCGTTGGATGGGATCGCCGAGCGGCCAAAGCGCCGCTTCGTCCGCGGGCCGATAACGTGTGGGGTCGTCGCTGGTGGAATGACCGGCGGCGCGATAGGTAAAGAACTCGATCAATGTTGCGCCCAGATTGGCGCGAGCACGCGCGACGGCCCACTCTGTCGCGGCCCATATGGCCAGAAAATCGTTGCCGTCCACGCGAAGCCCGGGGAGACCATAGCCGGCCGCTTTGGCGGCAAAGGTGGTTTCCTCAGAACCCGCGATACCGGCGTAGGACGAGATCGCCCACTGGTTGTTTGTCACACAGAGGATGACGGGGGCGTGATAGACGCTGGCAAAAGTCAGCGCCTCATGAAAGTCGCCCTCGGCCGTTGAGCCCTCACCAATGTAGGCCAGCGCCAAGCTGTCATCGCCCTTGTAGGCCGACGCCATCGCCCACCCCACCGCCTGGGCAAAGCGCACACCCAGATTGCCCGACAGGGAATAGAAACCGTAATCGCGCGCAGAATAGAGGATGGGAAGCTGGCGGCCTTTCAACGGGTCTTTTTCATTGGAAAAAATCTGGTTGACCAGGTTGATTAGCGGATAACCCCGCGCCATGAGCCAGGACAGCACACGATAGGTGGGAAAACACATGTCGCGTTTGCCCATTACCATGGCCTGGGCGGCGCCAATTGCCTCCTCGCCGGTGGATTTCAGGAAGAAGCTGGTCTTGCCCTGACGGTGCGCGCGGAACATGCGGTCCTCGAACAACCGGGTGAGCAGCATGGCCCTGAGGCCGGCGCGAAGCTGTTCGGCGTCTATGGTGGGCGCCCATAGACCGACGGCGCGGCCCTCCTCGTCGAGCACGCGGATCAGACCGCTGGCGAGTTCGGCCATTCCAGCCGCCGGCGCTGTTGGCTCCGGCCGCGAGATTTGGCCCGCCGGCGGAATCTGAACGTGACTGAAATCCGGGCGATCGCCCGGACGGGCTGGTGGGGCAGGAAAGTGAAGGGTCAGGGTCACGACAGACCGAAGAGTGGGCCTCGCTAAAAAGATGACACAAGTGCTTGGGAACGAAATTGCTATTTATCTTTTCCGGGGGCATATTTGGCAAGCTTCATCCCCATGAGGGATAATTATTAGGATTTTATCCTATGGATGACGTTGATCGAAAAATCCTTAGAGTTCTGCAAGAGGACGCCACAATCGCGGTGGCCGATTTGGCGAAGAAGGTGGGTTTGTCACACACACCGTGCTGGCGGCGCGTGAAGCAGATGGAGGAAGCGGGCATCATTCGCAGAGCCGTGTTGCTGGATCCGGAATTGCTGGGACTTCCGATCAACGTCCTGGCAAACGTCAAACTCAAGGCACATGACGAAGAGACGCTTGAAGCATTTGAAAAAGCCGCGGCACAACAGCCCGCAATAGTTGACTGCTTCATCATGGGTGGAGATAGCGATTATGCGTTGCGCATTGTTGTTGGAAGCATCGAGGAATATGAGCGTCTCCTGAAAAAGACACTGCTGCACTTCCCAGGTGTCGCCGCAATGAACTCTCACTTCGCGCTAAAATGCGTAAAAAACACTACGAAGCTGCCGATTTAAGATCGTAGAGTTTCAGACGGCGGCCATCGAATTCGATAGTTTCCCCGCCTAGATCACTTCATGGAATGTCCGGCCCTCCAAAATCGCCGAAGGCAAGGGGAATTTGCCTGCGCGTTCTTGGCTCCATTGTTGCGCAAATTGGCTGGACGAATGATGTGAAGTTTGCGTTTCCGCTCGGCCCAATACTGTGAAAACAGTAGGCCCACCTCGAGGCGGGAGGATGGTGCCCAGGGACAGAATTGAACTGCCGACACGCGGATTTTCAATCCGCTGCTCTACCAACTGAGCTACCTGGGCGCACCAACGCGGGAGGCGCTTCATAGGGGATGCCCCCCGCCCTGTCCAGCACCCCCTGGCTAATCCTCGTCGGGGTCGTTTTCCGAGGGGTTTGAAGGGCTTGCCGG
>DATBCP010000487.1:0-3150 GCA_036270435.1 Rhizomicrobium sp.
CGGCGGCAAGGTTGGTCCTGTCGATGACAGCAAGGCCAAGGCGATTCCCGGCGTGCGCCAGGTGGTGGTGCTGGACGATCTGGTCGCGGTGGTGGGTGATACCTATTGGGCGGCAAAGAAGGGTCTGGCGGCGCTGGCCATCACCTGGAACGACGGCCCCAACGCCAATGTCGATTCCGCGCAAATCTGGAACGACATCCGCCAGGCCAGCACCAAAAAGGGCGCGCTGGCCAAGGCGATTGGCGATGCCGACAAAGGCTTGAATGATGGCGACCGGCTGGACGCAGCTTATGAGCTGCCCTTCCTGGCCCATACCACCATGGAGCCGTTGAATTGCACCATTCACGTCACCCCGGCCGGTTGCGAAGTATGGATCGGCACCCAGATCATGGCGCGGGTGCAAACCAGCGTTGCCCAGGCCCTGGGCCTGCCGCCGGAAAAAGTGACGGTGCACCAGCATCTGCTGGGCGGCGGCTTTGGCCGCAGGCTGGAGCCCGACATGGCGGTCAAGGCGGCGCGCATCGCCCAGCATGTCGACGGCCCGGTGAAAGTCGTTTATTCCCGCGAGGAAGACATCCAGCACGACGTCTATCGGCCCATCTATCGCCACCTTCTCGCCGCCAGCCTGAAGGATGCCAAGATCAACGGCTGGACTCATCGCATCACCGGCTCGTCGGTGGTGGCGCGCTGGCTGCCGGCCGCCTACACGCATGACGTCGACTTCGATGCCGTCGACAGTGCGGTGGACATGCCCTATGGCATTCCCCATTTCCGCGTCGAATATGTGCGGCGCGAACCGCCGGCTGTCCCCACCGGCTTCTGGCGCGGCGTGGGCCCCAACAGCAATGTCTTCGCCATCGAAAGCTTCATCGACGAACTGGCGAAGAAGGCGGGCAAGGACCCGGTCGACTTCCGCCTCTCCCTGCTGGACAAGACCCCGCGCCTGAAATCCGTGGTGCAGGCGGCGGCGCGGAAATCCGGCTGGGGCGGCGCGCTGCCGGCGCGCACGGCGCGCGGCATCTGCGCCCAGATTGCCTTTGCCAGCTTCATCGCCACCGTGTGCGAAGCGGAAGTGGACGAGAATGGCGACGTGAAATTGCGCCGCATCACTTCGGTGGTCGACACCGGCATTGCGGTCAATCCCGACACCGTGGTGGCGCAATTGCAGGGCGGGCTGGTCTTTGGCCTCACCGCCGCATTGTATGGCGAGGTCACCATCGCCAAGGGACGGGTGCAGCAGAGCAACTTCAACGATTACCGCATGCTGCGCATCGACCAGATGCCCAATATCGAAGTGCATGTGATCAAAAGCGGCGAGGCTCCGGGCGGCATCGGTGAAACCGGCGCCACGGCAGGTCCGCCGGCCCTGGGCAATGCGCTTTACGCGGCCACCGGCATCCGCCTGCGCCGCCTGCCGATCGATCGCGACGTGCTGGCGGGAAGGAAGCAGGCATGAGACGTTTGCTGCTGCTTCTGTTCGCGCTGGTGTTGATCGTCCTGGCGGTCACGGGCTGGATCGTGCTGGGTCCCGGTCCCTTGGCCTTTGCCGGCGGAAATCCCGTCGCGCTGGCCGATTACAAGAATGCCGATCCCACCGGCGTTCCCGGCGGCCTCAAAAACGCCAGCCTGGTCGTACGCGGCGAATATCTCGCGCACGCCGCCGATTGCGAAGCCTGTCATACCGCAAAAGGCGGGGCGACATTTGCCGGCGGTCTTGCCTTCAACCTTCCCTTTGGCACGCTTTATTCGCCCAATATCACACCCGACAAGGAGACCGGCATCGGCAATTGGAGCGATGCCGAATTTCTTCAGGCCGTTCACAAAGGCATCGCGCCTGACGGTACCCGGCTTTATCCGGCCTTTCCCTACCCCGCCTATACGCTGATGACCGATGCGGATGCCCTGGCGGTGAAGGCCTATCTGTTCAGCCTGGCGCCGGTGCATGCGCCCGCCCAGGCCAACACGCTGGCATTTCCCTACAACCAGCGCTGGTTGATGGCATTCTGGTCCGCTTTCTTCAATTCCGACACCCGTTTTGCGCCCAATCCGGACAAGAGCCCGGATTGGAATCGAGGAGCCTATCTGGCCGAGGCGCTCGCGCATTGCGGCGACTGCCACACGCCGCGCAATCTAATGCAGGCGCTGGACCATCGTAGAAAATATTCCGGCGCCGTGGCCGCCGGCTGGACCGCCTATAACATCACCCAGGACAAGACCAGTGGCATCGGCGGATGGAGCGACGAGACCTTGCAACGCTTTCTCGGCATGGGTCACGCGGAAGGCTATGGCACCGCGTCCGGCCCCATGGGTGAAGCGGTCGATAAGAGCCTGGCCTTTCTCGCGCCTCAGGACGTCAAGGCGCTGGTGACATATCTGCGCAGTGTACCCGCCGTATCCGATCCCGGCCTGCCTGCTCCAAAACTGGCCCCCGCGCCCGCCGCGCCGATGGCCAGTGCCGCCGACGCGCATGGCGCCGCCCTGTTCTCCGGCGCCTGTGCCGGCTGCCATGGCTGGAGCGGAACCAGTCCGGTTCTGTCCTATGCCAGCTTTACCGGGGCGCGTGCCGTCAATGATCCCAGCGCCCGCAATGTGGCGCAGGCCATTGTTTGGGGCGTGATCCGCCAGACGCCATCCGGTCCTGTGAGCATGCCCGCCTTCGGCAACGCTTATTCCGATGCCGAGATCGCCATCCTGGCCAATTATGTCACCGCCCGCTTCGGCTCTTCCGCATCGCGTATAGGGGCCGCCGACGTGGCGCGGCTGCGCAGGGAGGCATCGTAATAACCAGCGAAACCGCGGAAGTCCGGGCATATTTCGCAACTGGGACGAATGCCGGTCTGCATCTTTAATAACCCTTAACTTGACAGGGTTAGAATGGCTCAACGTACAGAAAGCTTGGGCTTGCAGATGCTGCTGAATACGATCCCGTTGAACGACGTCTATGTCGGCACCGAACGCCGGGTCCATAAGCGCCGCATCGTCGACGAGCGCGGCCAGCTTGTCATCCCCAGCGAAAATCTCACTTTGCCCTGCGCCATCATGAATATTTCCGACGGCGGCGCCAAAATCACCTGCGATGCCATACCAACGACCGGCACCCGGGTCATTCTGATCTTCGGCAACGGCAATTGCTTTGAAGCGCTGACGACA
>DATBCP010000488.1:0-2897 GCA_036270435.1 Rhizomicrobium sp.
GTTGGATTGCGGCAGTGTAGCCTGGGAGGCATGACCACCCACCCCGTCGCCAAGCCTCATGCCGTCGTCAAGCTCGGCCCGGATGCCCATCCGGTCGAGATCGGCAATGCCAGGAAACTGTCCATCATTGCCGGCCCCTGCCAGTTGGAGAGCCGCGCCCATGCTTTTGACATGGCGGGCGCGCTGAAGGAGGCCTGCGGCAAGCTGGGCGTGGGTCTGGTCTATAAGACCAGCTTCGACAAGGCCAACCGCACCAGCGCGTCATCGGCGCGCGGCGTGGGACTGGAAGTGGCGCTGCCTATTTTTGCCGACCTGCGCAAGCAGTTGGGCGTGCCGGTGCTGACCGATGTGCATGAGCGCGACCAGTGCGCTGCGGTGGCCCAGGCCGTGGATGTGTTGCAAATCCCCGCCTTCCTGTCGCGCCAGACCGACCTGTTGGTGGCGGCCGCCCATACCGGCAAGGCGGTCAATGTGAAGAAGGGCCAGTTTCTCTCGCCCTGGGACATGAAGAATGTGATCGCCAAGATCACCGGCGCCGGCAATGCCAATGTGCTGGTGACCGAGCGCGGTGTTTCCTTCGGCTACAATACGCTGGTGACGGATATAAGGGCTCTGCCGATCATGGCGGGCTTCGGCGCGCCCGTGGTGTTCGATGCGACGCATTCGGTCCAGCAGCCGGGCGGGCAGGGTGACCGCTCGGGCGGCGACCGCAGCATGGTGCCTTATCTGGCGCGGGCTGCGGTGGCGGCGGGCGTGGCCTGTGTCTTCATGGAAGTGCATCAGGACCCGGATCACGCGCCCAGCGATGGTCCCAACATGGTCAAGCTGAAGGACTTCCCCGTGCTGCTGGAACAGCTGGTGGAGATTGATGCGGTTGTGAAGAAGTAGCGCTGTTTCCACCCTCCCCTTGAGGGAGGGTCGAAACTTGTGAGCGCAGCGACCAAATTTCGGGGAGGGGTCCTAGCGCGAACATCCGAGCATGACCCCTCCCCGAAAAATTCTCGCGATGCTCGAATTTTTCGACCCTCCCTCAAGGGGAGGGTCGAAACTTGGAGTTTAGCCAGCCGCGCTCCACGCCTGCACGATCCCGATCCCCGCCAGGATCACCAGCGCAATCACCGATAGAATGCAGATGCCGAAGCCGATATGGCGGCGTTCCGCGGCCTTCATGTATCCCGCAGCATAGAGAATGCGCCCCAAACACCAGATCAGGCCGATGATCGGCGGCACCCAGCCTTGGAAATACAGCGCCGCCAGCCACAGCGCCGGCAGGAAGACAATGAAACCTTCGACGGTATTGCCCTGAACGCGCAAGGCCCGTTCCACCCGCGGGTCGCCGCTCATGGCCGGCGGCAACACGCCCGTGACGGTGCGCACACGCGCCACCAGAATGGCGGTGCCGATGGCGATCAGGACGGCCAGAAGGGTGACAAGCGCGGTCAACAGCGTGGCGGGTGCGGAAAGCATCATGATTTTTCCTCAATATGGCCGGCAACCGGCCCCGGCTTGAAGCAGGCGCCGGGTGCCTCTAGAACCGCGCGCAAGCATATGGAGTTCTTCCCATGACCGCCATCCTGGACATTACCGGCCGTGAAATCCTGGACAGCCGGGGCAACCCCACCGTGGAAGTGGACGTCCGGCTGGAGGACGGCTCCTTCGGCCGCGCCGCGGTACCGTCCGGCGCCTCGACCGGCGCGCATGAGGCGGTGGAGCTGCGCGATGGCGGAAAGCGCTATGGCGGCAAGGGCGTGGAGCATGCGGTTGCGGCAGTGAATGGCGAGATCTTCGACGCTCTGGCCGGCCTGGAAGCCGAGGAGCAGATCAAGATCGACCGCGCCATGATCGCGTTGGATGGCACTCCCAACAAGGCGCGGCTGGGTGCCAACGCCATTCTGGGCGTGAGCCTGGCGGTGGCCAAGGCGGCCGCCGAGGCCGCCAACCTGCCGCTCTATCGCTATGTCGGCGGGCCCAAGGCCAATGTGCTTCCGGTGCCGATGATGAACATTGTCAATGGCGGCGTGCATGCCGACAACCCGATCGACTTCCAGGAATTCATGATCATGCCGGTGGGCGCGCCGAGTTTCCGCGAGGCGCTGCGCATGGGCGCGGAGATTTTCCACACCCTGAAAAAATCCCTGCACGATGCCGGGCATAACACCAATGTCGGCGATGAAGGCGGCTTTGCCCCCAACCTGAAATCGCCGGATGAGGCGCTGACCTATATTTCCAAGGCAGTGGAGAAGGCGGGCTACAAATTGGGCGAGGAAATCTTCTTCGCCCTGGACCCGGCTTCCACCGAATTCTTCAAGGACGGCAAATATGTCCTGGAAGGCGAGGGCAAGACGCTTTCGCCGGATGAGATGGTCAAAGTCTATGCCGATCTGTGCAAGCGCTATCCCATCGTGTCGATCGAGGACGGCATGGCCGAAGACGATTGGGCCGGCTGGAAGGCATTGACCGACGCGGTGGGCAAGACGGTAAATTTGGTGGGCGATGACCTGTTCGTCACCAATGTGAAGCGGCTGAAGCGAGGCATCGACACGCACACCGCGAACGCCATCCTGATCAAGGTCAACCAGATCGGTTCCTTGACCGAGACCTTGGAAACCGTTGAGATGGCGCATCGCGCCGCCTACAAGGCGGTGATGAGTCATCGCTCCGGCGAGACGGAAGACTCCACCATCGCGGACCTCGCGGTCGCGACCAATTGCGGGCAGATCAAGACCGGCTCGCTGGCGCGTTCCGACCGTTTGGCCAAATACAACCAGCTGCTGCGCATCGAGGAGCAGCTGGGCGATGCGGCAGTCTATGCGGGAAGAACTATTCTGAGGATCTAACTTACCCCCATCCGTCACAGCTCAGGGTGAGGAGCGGCGCGCAAAGCGCGCGAGCAGGTC
>DATBCP010000489.1:0-11893 GCA_036270435.1 Rhizomicrobium sp.
CGCGTGCGGTGATGGATCGGGGACCGCGTTCGCCTTTGGTGGTGAAGAAAGGCTCCAGGCAGCGGCGGCTGGTGTCCTCGTCCATGCCGACGCCGGTATCTGAAACCTCTAGCAGGACACGGCGCAAATCGGGCTCCGACGGATCGGGCAGGGATGCGGTCCGGATCGTGATGGTCCCGCCTTCCGGCAGCGCATCGACGGCATTGAAAACAAGGTTGGTCGCGGCTTCGCGAATCTCGGCCGCGTTGCCCTTTATCAAGGGCAGGCCGCTTTCGAGGCGGGTCGAGACGCGAATGACGATCCCGCGCTGCTGGGGCATGTCGCTCCAACGCGCCCTTGTCAGTTCCACCACCTGCGGAACCAGGTCATTCAGGCTCAGCGCCTCCATCTCGGCATTGGATTCGCTGCCGCGATAGAAATCCCGCATCCGGCTGACCGTGGCGGAAACATCCTTGATGACGCGCCCGACAGTCTGCAGATAGTTGTAAGTCCGCGGTGAAAGATCGGGTTCGCGCTCCAGCAGCGATTGGGTGTAGACCGCCACCGGCGAAATGGCGTTGTTGATATCGTGGGCGATACCGCTCGCCATCTGTCCCAATGCCCTGAGACGTTCCTGTTGCAGCACCGCCTGCTGCGTCCGTTTGAGATCCTCATAGGCGCCCTCAAGGCTGGTGCGCAGCTTGACCTGATGCGCCGCCAAGGCGACATGCTCGCCCAACTGTTTGAGGAATTCGCAGTCGGCGCTGCTGAACGAGCTGTCCTTTCGCCGCGCAATCAGTAGGGCGCCTGCAATCTCCTCCTCGATCCTCAAGGGCACCATGACCAGGGAACGAAGACCGCCGCGCGCCAACCGGCGCGGGAAGGGGAAGCCAACGTCCGCTATATCCGGTTCATAGACCAGGGCGCCTTGCACGCAGCGCGATAAGCCGTTCTCATCCACCGCTATCGCGGCGCCCTCGACGATGCCGAGTTCAAATCCAAGCGCCGCGCTGTTGGTGCCGACATGACCGACCGTCAGCTTCGTCCCGGCTCGATCATGGGAGCAGATGCAGACAAGGTCCGCCGGCAACCGCTCTTCCAGCGCACGGGCGACAACTTGGAAGATGCTCCGCATGTCCTGCCGCTGATTGATGGCGCGGGTGATCCGTTCGAGAAGCGCCAGCCTCTCCAGTTGCGCCTGCAGGCGGCTTTCCGCGTTCTTGCGTTCGGAGATATCGCGGAGGAACGCGCTGAAGCTGACGGTTTCACCCAGACGTATCGGCGTGATCGCCAACTCAACGGGAAATTCGTGGCCCCCACGGTGGAGCGCCGTCAGCTCGATGCGCTTGTTGAGGACCCGGCCTTCTCCGGTGGCGAGATAGTCCGCCAATCCCCGGCGGTGGGCGTCGCGATAGGCGCGCGGCATCACCAGTTCCTCCACCGGACGGCCAAGGGCTTCTTCCCGCCGCCATCCAAAGATTCTTTCGGCCTGCGGATTCCAGCCGGTAATCGTGCCATCGCGATTGATGCTGATCACCGCGTCCAGCGCCGTCTCGATGATCAGGCGCGTGCGCTCTTCGCTCGCGGCGAGCGCTTTTTCGCTGCGCTTTCGTTCGGTGATATCGGTCGAGATGCCGAAAATGGCATAAGGCCGGCCGCCGGCATCCTTGAGCGGCGCCTTGATGGAGACGAAGGTATGGAACCCGTCCTCCTGTGAGGCAATCTCTTCCCCCACCAGGGGCTGGTCGGCGCGAACCACCTGTTCATCCATCGCCCGGGAGGCGGCGGCTTCGTATTTGGAGAAGATATCGTAGTCGGTCTTGCCGATGACCGCCGCGCGGTCGACATGAAGGATGTCCAGATAGCTGCGATTGACCAGCAGATAACGGCCGGCAAGGTCCTTGACATAGATGACGGCCATGCTGTTTTCCACGATCGCTTCCAACAGTCTCTGGTTTCGCTGCCGCTCATCCTCACCGCGTGCCAGCCAATTGGCGATTGTGATGGTGATGATCCCCAGCGCCACCGTGGTCCCGACCGACAGCATGGCAAATCCGAAGGGGGCCTCGAATGGGCGGAAGCGATAGGCCAGGACCACGATGCCATTGACGATGAAGGGAAGGATGACCATGGGGGGAAACAACCGGCGCGCGGCAATTCCGCCGCTATTGTGCGCAAAAAGGATGGCGGTCCAGCCGTCATACGGCCTCGCCAGAAGAGCCGAGGTAAAGAACAGGACGAAGCACGTCATCGTGGGCAGGGACATTGCCGACACCGTCGGCCCCCTGGACAGCGCGGCGATGCCATAGGCGTAGCCCACGAAATCGAGCCCGGTGATGACAAGGCCCAGAGTGATCAACCCGCCATAGACTTGTCCCCAATGCCCCTTGCGCGGCAGCATCAGGGCGATTGCGGCGGCGAGGAAGTTGATCGCCGAGGCCGGAGATGGACGGCCCAAAATGCCGCCAAAGAGATTGACGGGACCCCCATTGTTACTGCCGCCTGTCACGACGAAATCGACAAGAAAATAAGCGCCGATGGCCAGTACAAGGCTGGCGGCGATCATGCGCGTCCGGTCGGTCTTCCGCTCGGGCGGCCTATTCAAGGCAAAGAGCGCCGTGACACAAAGCAGGAAGCAAAGGATGACAACAGGTGCGATGCGTGGCCAGCCCGGCACGATGCTGGCGAGCGCGGGAATTTGGAGCAGCCATCCTGTCAGCGTGACGACACAGATCAGGACGATGGCGGATGCACCGATCCGCGACAGGAGGGTCAGTGTTGCGCCGTGACGGATCATGTCACCGCTCCCTATCCATGCGGCGGAAGGTGATGCGGCTGATTTGCGCAGGCAGGCGGATCGAGAAGATGACATCCGCGGTGCAGCGGCTTGCGATTTGGAAACCTGTCCCCCCCAGGAGCATGGGTGTCGACTCGCGAATGTTTATTTTCTCAACAATAAAAGCATGTTCCTTGCCTGCCTCGCACCCGGTAAGGGCGAACAAAAGCAGTATACAGTTGTCTTATGTTTATGAGGATAACATTTTTCGACATTACCATTAACCCGGGCCATCAACGCGAGATGCCGCAATCGCGTTTTGTTCTACGATTGCCGCCACAGATCCGTGGACAGGTATTTGAGTCCCGTGTCGCAAATGATGATCGCGACCATTCCGCCTTTTTCCGGTCCCTCGAGCAGCTTCACCGCGGCCGCCAGATTTGCCCCCGCAGAAAAGCCGGCGAAAATACCCTCTTCCCGGGCCAGGCGCCGCGCCGCCGCAATCGCTTCGTCATCCGTCACCGTCAGAAAGCCGTCCACCGCGATGCCGGCAAGCAGGGGCAGTTCGGCCATGGCATAGCCTCCGCCCTGGATGCGGTGGGCCGCGCATTGGATCGTCTGCCCTGCGAGAGCAGCGGCTCGCTCGGGCTCCACGATATATCCCCGGATGGCGGGATTGCGTTGCCGCAACGCCCGGGCCAGGCCCGCAAAGGTGCCGCCGGTGCCGGCGAAGTCACAAAAGGCGGTGACAGCACCTTGGGAGGCTTCCCAGATTTCCGGGCCGGTATGGAGTTCATGGGCGCGGACATTGCCCGGATGGCGAAACTGGTCCAGCCGGAAAGCGCCGCGATCGGAGACCAGTTGTTGGACGCGGCTTTCCAGCAGCGCCAGGTCATCCCCCGACACCTGGCCATGCGCGGAGCCCGGCGCTTGCGGCACCAGGATCACTTCGGCGCCAAGCGCTCGCATCATCAGGGCGCGTTCTTCCGAATTGCCTTCCGACATCACGGCTATGAAGGGGCGCTGTTGCGCGGCACAGACGATGGCGGCTCCCGTACCGGTATTGCCGCTGGTCAGTTCCACCACCGGCTGCCCCGGCTTTAATGTTCCGGCCGCGATGGCGTCCGCGATGATCTGGCGCGCAATGCGGTCTTTTTTGGAACCGCCCGGATTCAGATAATCCAACTTGGCGAGAATGCGGCCCGAAAGGTGGGCGGTGATATTGTTCAGGGCCACCAAGGGTGTCCCGCCTATGGCCTCCACCGCGGACCCCAACAGCTTCATCTGCACAGCATTAGCGGTCCGGGGGTGTTTTCTCAACAGGCGATGAAGTCCTCGCCTTTTGACCGGCGGTCCGTCTGATTTAAAGATGTCCGCCGGACGTGTGCTGGCCGGCGAACTCGGTCCGAAGACGTTGCGTGATTGCCATCGCGATGGCGCGCGCGCAGAAGTGCGGCGACGATTTCGTCCCCGGACATGCGGTTCGCCAGGCGGCCGGTCACTGCCGCCCGAAAAGGATCAGGGCAATCCCCAACGCCGCGCAAGCCAGCCGCGCCAGTCTTTCGCTCAGCACATCGCCCGTGCCACTCATGGGCGGCGCCCGATGGTGACGAACAACCCGCCTTCGCGGCCCAGAGTCGCCATCCAACCGATCTGGGACAACCAGGCTTCGACTGGCCAATAATCCGCATCGGCCGCGAACAGATCCTCTGTCTTCTCACCCATGAGCAGACTGGGATAGGTCCTGACATACTCCACGCCGCTCCGGGCGAACCAGCCGCGCACTTCGGCAGCTGTGTGGCGATGCTCTTCTGGATGGCGATACTGGTCACGAATCCAGGCTTCCCGCCGGGCGGGTTCGCTTGCGCGGTCCCGCAAGATGGGGTCGAACGGTATCCAGCGATAGCTTGAAAGGCGCGCAACGATGCGCCGCAGCTGCAACGGTATGCGCGCAAAGCTGTTGTAAAGGCCGATCACGATCAAGCCACCGGGGCGCAGGAGCGGCAGGATGGCCTGGAAGGATAAGAGCGGATCGCGTGTGTGGTGGAGGACGCCGGAGGTGTAGACCACATCGAAAGCGCCGGCGCGCAGTCCCGGATGATGAAGGTCGGTTTCCACGAATTGCACGCCCGTCACCCCAAAACGCCTGGCCGCCTCCGCGCCCAATTTCAGCGAAGCGCGCGTGACGTCGGCTCCGATGACGCACCGCTCCGCGCTTGCAAGAAAGATACTCATCTGCCCGGTGCCGCATCCGATCTCCAGGATTCGCGCATCGGTGGGGATTGCCGCATCCAACAGGCGCGCGAATTCGCTTCGTTCCGCGCGCTTTCGCAAGGCGCCCAAATTGTCTCGCGGGCGGTAGCCGGGGAAGGGTGCCCGTTCATAAAATTCGCGGATCGTGTTGGTGCAATCATCCCCGGGCAAGCGCAGGTCGGGAATACCGTCCGTCACGATATAATGCATGCCGCAAGCCGTGCAGGCCCAGTCGGGGTCGAGCGCGCTCCGGCAGGCGGGGCAGGCCAGCAGGTCCCGATAGGCCGGCATTCTCAAAAGATCGAATAGATGAACGGCGCCAGCGCCTCGACGCCGGCCGCCAGGGCAAGCAAGAGACCCGTGAGGCAGAGGAAGATGGCAAGCGGCAGCTGCCAGCGCCGGGAAGCGTCGCTGCGCCACATGCCCAAGGCGAGATCGCCGATCGAACCGGCTGCGCTTCCAAAAAGGATCAGCCCGCGCTGCATTTTGGTTTTTCTTTTGATCATCCGAACCTCTCCGCGATCCGTTTGGTGACCCTGGTCTGTCCCGCCACCAGCACGTCGATGCCGCTGCGGCGGAAGGTCAGGTAACCTTCGACACAGCGATTGACGATCGGTTCGCCGGCCAGGTTGAAGGATGTATTGAGCAGAATGGGGATGCCGCTGCGCCGCCCATAGGCTTTGAGAAGCGCGTGAAGCCGCGGCGCCATGGCCTGTTCAAGGACCTGAACCCGGGCCGTGCCGTCGACATGGGTTATGGCGGCGAGCTTTTCGCGCCACTCCGCCCGCACGGAAAAAACACCCGACATGAACCGCGCCAGGCGCTTGCCGCCCGGCGGCAGTTCGAAATAGCGGTCGGCATCCTCGATCGGCACGACGGGCGCGAAGGGACGAAATTCCTCGCGATATTTTATGTCGCGATTGAGGCGGTCCCGCATGGCCGCGGCATGCGGAGCCGCCAGAATGCTCCGGTGCCCCAGCGCACGCGGTCCCAGCTCGAGCGCGCCATCCATCCAGCCGACAATGCGGTCCTGGGCCAAGTCCTGCGCCACACGTGCAATCAGGTCGGGCTCGTCAAGCTCCTCGACGGGCAGGCGGTCTTCCCGCGCCAATTTGGCGAGCGCGCCTTCCTCCACTGCAGGGCCCCAGAAGGGATGATCCGGAAATTCGCGGTCCGGATTGCCGAAGTGGATGCGATCGGCATAGAGCGCGGCGCCCAGGGCGCAGCCCGCGTCTCCCGGCGCGGGAGGCACGAAAATCCGCTCGAATCCGGATTCCTGCAGAATTCGCTGATTGGCCACGCCGTTGAGCGCCACGCCGCCACCCAGGCAGAGAGCGGGCAGGCCGGTTTGACGCTGGAGTGATTTGGCCGCATCCACCAATATGTCTTCGAGAACCAGTTGAACGCTTGCGGCGCAGTCTGCGAACCGGCGGCCATCCGGCGTGTCCAGGTCGATGGGCTCGAATGGGTCGCGGGGCGGTCCGAAGGTTTCGATAAACTTCCCGGAAAATGAGCGTTTCGCGCTGGCATGAAAGTCGAAATAAGCGAGATCGAGCCGGAACGCGCCATCCGATGTCCGCCGCACGATCTTGCGAACCGCATCCGCCATGGTGGGGCGGCCATAGCTGGCCAGGCCCATCACCTTGTACTCGCCTTCATTGACCGGAAAGCCGAGATAGGCCGTGAAGGTCGAATAGAGCATTCCCAGCGAATGGGGAAAGCGGATCTCCTTGAACAGGGAAATGGTGGTCCGGCCCGGTTCCCTTGTTCCTTGCCCGACGGTCAGCGTCGCCCATTCCCCAACCCCGTCCGCGGTCAGGATCGCCGCGTCGCGCACCGGCGCGGTGAGGAATGCGGCCGCGGCATGGGAACGGTGATGTTCGGCGAACAAAACCTTCTGCCGCGGCACGCCCAGTTGGGAGGAAATGATGCCGCGCACCCATAATTTTTCGCCCAGCGTGTTCTTCATGGCTTTGGGAAAGGAGCGCCAGGAATGCGGAAAAGCGCGCAGCGCACAGGTCAGTATGCGGTCGAATTTGAGCATCGGGCGCTCATAGAAAACCACCGCGTCGAGATCTTCCGGTTGGAGACCGCCCCGTTCGAGACACCATTCGATCGCCGTCAGGGGAAAAGCCGCGTCATTCTTCCGCCGGGAAAGGCGCTCTTCCTGGACCGCCGCCACAGGCAGGCCGTCAACCACCAAGGCGGCGGCCGCGTCATGATAGTGTGCGGATATGCCGAGAATTTTCATCAGAATTGGCTCTTGAGAGACTGTTCGCGCTCCGGTGGGATTTCCCTCCATCCTTCCGGCTCCCGCTTCTGGGCGCGCTTTGCCAAAACGGCAAAGGGTGGGAGCAAAATGAAATACTGAAGCATCAGGATAACGGTTCCCATCACCCCCGCAATCGCCGACATGATGCGCAGATAGGCCTTCCAGAGCCTGGTCAATCGCGCCTTCCACAGAAACAGGCCGTGGCGTCGCGGCGCCACGCGGGCGAGCTGTGCAAGGGTGTAGTTCATGTGGAAGGTCTCATCTTTCAGCACTTGCTTGAAAACCGAGCTGGTCGCGGGATCGTCCTTCAGGGCTTCGGCGTAGGTCGCAAAATGTCCGGCGGCGGTTTTCTCCGACAGATGCAGGAAGGCCAGCAGGCTGGCATCCGACTCGTTATGGACGTGCAGGTCGTCGAGGCCGCGTTCGCCGGGCGATACCCAGTTCAGCCGCAGAGACGTCGAAGCGCGGTCCTGATGGGCCCGCAACAGGGCCGAGCCTCGGTTGCGGAAAAGCTGGGCATGCCGGCCTTCGTCCATGGCATGGACCATGAAGAGACGGCGCAGCGTCGGGTCCTGCGTCAGCTCCGCTGCGCGGACAATATCCCGGCCGCCATCCGCTTCGGTTTCCGCGAAGTCAAGCAGCTTGCGCGCGCAACGCTGCTTGTCTTGCCAGATCCAGCGGTGCAACAGCAGGAACATTGCTCAGGCTTTCCGTTGTTACTGGACCGTTATGCTTCCATGCATGCCCATCATCTTGTGCATGAAGTGGGTGCATTCGGCGTCAAACGTGCCGGGCTGGGTAGGGGTAATGGTGACGTCGACGGACTGGCCGCTTTCCAGGGCGACGAGCCCCTTTTCGATTTTTGCCTGGTCGCCGGGGGCCACTTGAGAGGCCGCGAAGAATTCCGGTGCGCTGAAGTTGTGATCATTGGAGCCGCTGTTGAGGAAGTGAATCTGATAGGTCACCCCGGTCTTCAAATTCAGGGCGTTGGGGGTGAAGGCGTAGTTGGTCAAGGTAATGCCGACGGGCGTGGCGGTCTGCGCCAGGGCTTCGCTCATCGGGGTCAGCGCAATGGCGATCAGGATGAGATGACTTCCGAATTTTATCATGAGGTTTCCCCATGGGGCCGCGGTGTCCGACAGCCGACAAGGGCTCGGAAAGGACGGGAACCTTCGGCGCAACATCGTGGCCGGCAGCGCCGGATCGGCAAGGAGACCGCCACAAGGGAGCGCTTTTTGGCCGGATGAAGCATAGGCGTTCCGCTTGGTTCTGTAGGTCAGACGAAGTGGTGCGTCCCGATATTCCCCGATACGGCCAAAAATGTTCCGGCTAGAAGGTGCGCTCCAGATTCACCATCACAAAGTCGCGGTCCGCGAGGGGCTGGCGGCCCGGCGCGCCAAGAAAGCCGACATAGGCGACCCCCGCTTTCCAGGTGGAGAGATAGGTCCCCGAAACGCCGATGCGAAAATCGCCGGTGCCGCTGTTTTGCGTATAATAGCTGAAGCTGCGGCCGGCGATGTTGAAGCCGAGTTCGGCCACCCCGGCCACGTACAGATTGGGCAGCACCTGGAAATACTGGGGCTCAAGCCGGGCGCGTGCTTTCATCGCAAAGCGCGAAAATGGCGGCGCTCCGGGGGTGGCGCCGGCCAGGCCCAGGATATTGTCGGTGGCGATCTCCGCCGCCGCATCGGCCTTGTCCCACAATTGCGTTTCCGCGAGTTCGCCAACCAGCGAAATCTGCGCGTGCAGTGTGTCGCCCCTGGCATAATAAGGCGTCCGTGTCGGCGCCATGAACTGGGGCGTGCGGGGATCGTAGTCGACAAGCGGCATGTTCTCACGCGCCGAAATCTCGCCGGCCAGAATCTTGCCGTCCCATTCGGTGCTGAAGCTTGCGCCATAGAGATTGATCTCGGTGGGATAGATCAGGCGGTAGATCCCAATCGCCCCGGGCTGACCCGCCAAAGCGGGATCGGGGACCAGCGCGGCTATCGGATCCTTGGCGCGAAAGCGCAGGGCGTACAGGCCCAGGTCCAAATCCGCAATACTGGCGCGCGCCGAAACGCCATACTGTCCGCTCGCGGGACCGCGGTCCGGGCTGAGGAGCCAATACCGGTTCGGATTCAGAAAGAGCCGGGTTGCTCCCGTTCCGATATAGTCCACATAGCTCAGATAGCTGCCGTCGCCGGGCTGACGGGAGGGGCGCCATTCGAACTGGTCGTAGAAAGACAGTGAAAACCAGGACAGCGGCTGAAGCGTCAGGCTTGCCTGCGTCACCGGCAAGAACATGTTCCCGGAATAGCCCCCCTGGTCGGTCATGAACTTGAGATAGTCGGTGGGCGCCATGGCGGCGGCGATGGAATTGGAATCGAAAAAACGGCTTTCGCCTCCCAACAGGGTCTGACGGCCGACCCGCACCGACACGGGCATCTTGGCCAGGATGAAATTCCCGTAGGCGAAGGCATCCTCAAGCTCCACCTGCTGGCCCTGGAGATTGCGCAAGGCGGGGGCGAAATGCCCTGCGGGCGCCGCGCTATTATCGGTCGAGGGCGATGGGTTATCGGTGCGGGTTTGATAAACCGTATCGTACCAGGCGGCGGCGCTGGCATGGATGCCAAAATCGCCGGCCGCGATATCGAGCTTGGACACAAGATCGAAGCGGTTCGACACCAGCCCCGGCGCAAAATTGCGGTCGCCGTCATCACCATTGATATAGCTCAGCAGCTCGGCGCTGCGGGAGAAGGGGCGAAAGCCAATGGTGTAGCGCAGAGTGTTGTCCCAGCGGACCTCCAGCCCATCCGCGGAATAGATTTCGGCCGCTGCGGCGCGGCCGCCGAGCGCCAACACAAGTCCCGCGCAACTGAGCGCAAGCCTGAGAGATGATGAGGCCATGTCGTGCTTTTTGCCGTGCCGCGAACTGCAATTTAGGCTATAGCACAGGTCTGTCGCCCTTAAATAAGGGCATAAATTTTGCACGAGCCATGCGCCCCCTCCATTCGCTGTCTCTCTGTGTTCTGATCGTGATCGCTTGGGTGCCGGCTTGGGCGCTGGTCTCCGGTCAGGAAGCCGCGGAATTGAAGTCCCGCCTGACGCCGGTCGGTGCGGAACGCGCCGGCAATGCCGACGGCACCATCCCTGCCTGGACGGGCGGTGTCACCTCGGCCCCGGGCTATGTCTCCGGCGCGGCACGCCCCGACGTCTTCGCCAATGACAAGCCGCTCTTTTCCATCACGGCGCGGAATTTCCACGACTATGAAGACAAGCTGCCGGAAGGCGCCAAGGCGCTGTTCGCCAAACAGGCCGACTACCGGATGGATATTTATCCCTCGCATCGCAGCGCGGCTGCACCGGAATGGGTCTATGAAAACATCTTTCGCAACGCCACACGCGCTCATGCCGCGCCCGACGGCATCGCTTATGGGGTGGAAGGGGCTGTGGGCGGGATCCCCTTTCCCATCCCCAAGAATGGCTTCGAGGCGATGTGGAACCATTTGCTGGCCTTCTGGGGACCGGCGCGGGAATTGAATGTCAGCACTTATATCGTGCCGGCGGGTGGCGCGGTGGAGAAGGCCAGCACCTATAAGGAAACCGCGGACTTCCCTTATTACTATCGGGATGCGACCCCGGATTCCTTCGGTCCCTACTACTTCAAGACCTTGCATTTGGCGGTGGCGCCGCCCGCTCGCGCCGGCGAGGCCTATCTGAACTGGCAGCCGATCAATATCCGGCGCAACACCTTCGCCGCCTGGCGCCTGCTGCCGGGCGAACACCGGGTGCGCAAGGCGCCGGGAATTTCCTATGACGTGCCGGATGCCGATGCGGCCGGTTTTGTCAGCCTGGACGAATATTACGTCTTCTTCGGCGGATTGGATCGCTACAATTTCAAGCTCGTCGGCAAGAAGGAGATGTATGTCCCTTACAACAACAACCGGCTCTACACCCGCCCGGCAAATGAGATATTGGGCCGCAATCACGCCAATCCCGACGACCTGCGCTATGAGCTGCACCGGGTCTGGGTGGTGGACGGCACTTTGGCAGCGGGCGCGCACGACATTGTCGCGCACCGGCGGTTGTATCTGGACGAAGACAGTTGGATGGCGGTCTATAGCGATTCCTGGGACGAGGCGGGGCGGCTGTGGAAGTTTGGGCAGGCGACCATGTATTCGATGCCGGATGTGCCGGCGACGATCGCAGGCAGCCAGTTTGTCTATGACCTGTTGGAGGGCGGATATGCCTTCGCCTTTGCCTTCAATGGCGAGGCATCGGCCTATAGGGTGACCGAGCCCCATCCTGCCACGCTGTTCACGCCGGATTCTTTGTCGGCCCGCTCTGTGCGCTAGGCGCCCCAGGACGCCCATTGCTAAGACGTAAGCCCGGTATAACTGAGCGTCGCCAGCCGCTGCATGGCGGCGGCGGAGACGTCGCCTGCCATGACCGTGCTGATCTGGTCGTCCTGCCAGATGCAGACGCGAAGACCACGGCGCTGGAACTGGTCGAAGCGCACCGAGCCGTCCGACCGCTGCACATAGAGCGTGAAGAGCTGGTCCTGTGGTCCCCGGTAAAGAATCTCGGCGGCCTTGCGATAGAGATGCAGACCGCAAAGCTTGTAGCCCATC
>DATBCP010000490.1:0-5331 GCA_036270435.1 Rhizomicrobium sp.
TATCGAGCCCAGCAAAACGCCCAAAATCGTGGGTGCGGTTGCCGTGGCCTTGATGATCGGCGTTGCTGGCATCGCGCTCTACACTTCGGCGGGCTCGCATCCCAAGCCTGTGGTGACGGCCAACAATATGCCTGCCCCTCCGGCGCCTGCGCCTGCGCCGGCCCGGGCGGCGATGACGCCGGATACCAACACGCCGGCGGCGGACGCCAACATGCCGGCCACGCCACCCGCGGCGGCTGACAAGGCGGCGGACAACGGGATGGCGCCGGTGAAGGAGGCAAGCGTCCCCAAGAAGCACCACAGGACGGCCAGCGCCGAAAGCAGCAAGAGTACGGATATTGCCGGTCGCAACAGCGCCGATACGAGCAAGAGCGCGGCGGCCTCGCGTGACACGGCAGGTAGTGCCGCGGCGGACCGGATCGCGGCAGACACCAATCAGTCCACCGTCCAGCCGCAACAGCAACAGGCCATAACGGCCCCATCGCCGTCGCCTTCGGACGTCGCGACCAACAACACCCAGTCGGGTGTGGCCGTGTCGCCCAACGCGACCTCGGCTTCGGACATTCCGACGCCGGCCCAGCAGCAGCCGGCTCCCCAGCCTGCCGCTCCCGCTCCGGCCCAACCGGCTGGTGCGGACCAGTCAGCCGGCCAGGTCAATCCGTAAGTCGCTGATCGCTTGAAACACCGCGTTTCGGTTCAGTCCGGGACGCGGTGTTTTTCCCTTGCCATAAACCCATCAAAGGCGGACCAGAATTCGGTGCGAAGTGGACTGCGCTCCATCAGGATCTCGTGTTCGGCTTGTTTGATCTCGACATAGTCGGCCCGGGGAAGTCGCGCGGCAAACGCTCTGGTTTGCGGCGTCACGCAAATGCGATCCTTGCCCGCGCC
Source organism: Rhizomicrobium sp. (assembly GCA_036270435.1). GTDB lineage: Bacteria > Pseudomonadota > Alphaproteobacteria > Micropepsales > Micropepsaceae > Rhizomicrobium. The sequence goes on from DATBCP010000490.1 coordinate 889, forward strand.
CACCAGCAGCAGCGGCGTGGCGATGGACGGCGCCTTGTCCTTGAGCCAATCCATGGAACGTAGCGCCGCCGCCAGCCATCCCCAGGTCGCGCCCGCCAATCGCAACTCGGGGCGTTCGCGCAACAAACTCTGTGTGCGTTCGAAGCGTTGCGGGTCGGAGGTGACCAGTTGACCGGCAAAGCTCACCTTATAGGGATCGCGCGACTCCATCCCCCACACCCAGCCGGCATGCTGTCCGCGCCACAGGTGATAGCGTGTCACCGCCCGAACCAAGAATTCGCGCTGGCCACGAAAGGAAATGGCGATCATCGGGGCTGTGAGCACGCATGCCCGGAAACCCCCGGGCTTATGGACCAACCGCCGCAGTAGGACATGCGCCCCCATGGAATGGGCCAGCGCCACCGGCTTTTCGCTCGCGCCCAGCATGGGCGTCACGATCCAGTTCAACAGCGTATCCAGATCGTCGTCATATTCGCTGAAATCGCCGACAAAACTCTTGCGGCTGTCCTCGGTCATGCGCGTCGAGCCGCCCTGACCGCGCCAGTCCATGGTCGCGACCGAAAAACCGCGCTCGCGCAGTTCATCGATGACTTCGAAATATTTTTCGATGAATTCGGTCTGGCCGTTGAGGAGCACGCAGACGCCCCGGGCCGCGACATCGGGCGCCGCCGGAAATCGGGCGGCCCTCAAACTGGCGCCCACCGCTTTGATGGGCAGAGGTTCAAATAGGGTGGCAGCGGGGATCATGGGATGGGAATCTCTGGTCCGATAGGGACTTAAGCCTGATTTTCAAGGCCGGCAAAGGCCTTGAAGCAGGCTTTTTCCACCCCAAATATTGGTCCGCCGGCCGCCATGATGGGGCCGGTTTCCAAGCCCGCGCGGAATGGTTCCGGCGGGATGAAAACAACGCTTTCAGGAGGTTGTCCCATGCGTATCGACTATTCCCCTTTTTTCCGTTCCACCGTCGGCTTCGATCGTTTGCTCGGGCTGTTGGAAACTGCGTCCGAGCAGGGTTATCCGCCCTACAATATCGAGCGCAGCGATGAGAATAACTATCGCGTCACCCTGGCCGTCGCCGGCTTTGCCGAAAAGGACCTCTCGGTCGACGTGAAGGACCGTGTACTGACCATTACCGGCAAGCGCGAAGAGACGGAGAAATCCGCTTCAGCCCTGCTTCATCAGGGTATTGCCGGCCGCGCTTTCGAGCGTAACTTCCAGCTCGCCGAGCATGTCGAGGTCAAGGCCGCACGGCTTGAGAATGGCCTTTTGCATGTCGACCTTGAGCGCATCGTGCCGGAAGAGAAGAAGCCGCGCCGTATTCAGATCAATGGCTCGGCGCTCAAGACCATCGAAAGCGCCAAAGCCGCCGCTTAATGCGAGCTAACCGCATATTGCGGCTCTCTACCCCCGCCAGCGTAGCGCCGGCGGGGGTAGATGTCGCAACGAGTTATCGCCGAAGGCGACCCGAGTTGTGACAGACGGGGGCGAGAAAAAGCCTAGACCGACGCCGCCAGCGCGTCCGCCAGGCGCCCCGGCAGCTTGGCGCCGGAAAAATCGGCGCCCTGCATCTCGCTGTCGCGGATATCGGCTTCGATAAGATTGGCATAAGACATATCGCAGCCCGACAGACGGGCGCGGCGCAGGTCCGAGCCGCGCAGGTCGGCATAGCGGGCCTGGGCATTGTCCAGGCGCGCGGGCAACAGACGTCCGGTGGCGATCAGCAGCGGGCCCAATTTGCTGTCGCGCAGGTCGGCGTGATTGAGCATCGCGCCCGACAGGTTGACGCCGCGCAGATCGGCCCCGCCCAGCTTGGCCGAACGCAAATCGGCGCGCGCCAGGTTGGAGCCCTGCAGGGATGCCCCTTCCAGATTGACGCCATAAAGCAGCGCACCGGGCGCGATCAGCGCCGTCAGGGTGCAGCGCGCCAGGGTGGTGACATGGCGCAGATCCTTGTCCGTCAGGTCGGCGGGCGCGCCTTCGCGGCCCTCGGTTTCCACCCAGCGCGAATGCGCCGCCAGCACATTCTCGATGGTGGTGACCTCCTTGGGATCGGGCACCGCCGATTCCATCAGCGCCTGGGACAGATCCACGCCATGGGTGGTGGCGAAATCCAGCTTGGCTCCAACCAGGATGCAGCCGGTCATATCGGCGCCGGTCAGGTTGCAACCCGACAGGTCGGCATTTTCCAGATTGGCGCCGGTCAGCCGCGCCTGGCGCAGGTTGGCGCGGGCAAGCCGGCAGCCTTTCATGATGGCGTCGGTGAAATCGGCCTGCACCGCCATCGCCCCGGTCATCTTGGCGCGCTCCAGGTTGGCGGAGTTGAGCATGGCGGCAGGCAGTTCTGAGGGCCCCAGGTCGTGCTGGAGCACCTTGAGATTTCCGTATTTGTCCTTTTCCGCGATGGTGCCTTCGCGCAGATCCGCCTCATACAGGTCGGCGCCGATCAGGTTGGCGCCGCGGAGCGAGGCGCCGCGCATGTCGGCGCGGCGCAGTGACGCTCCCGCCAAGTTGGCACGGCGAAGGTCAGCGCCGAAGAAGGAGGCCGAATCCAGCTTGGCGCCTTCGAAACTGGCTTCTTCCACGACCGCGCCGGTAAAATCGGCATGGGCCAGGTTGCGGCCCGACAGGTCCAGGCCGGAAAGGTCGCAAAAGGCAAAAACTGCCCGCGCCCCGCCCATGCGCCCCGCGTGGAGCATCTCATGGCGTGCGGCGCTGGCGTTCACATCCTTCTGGGTGAGCCTGGCGAAGCCGGTATGCCGGGCCTTGGTCATGGGCGCAAATTTCACTGGTTAAGGCTTTTTCATGGCGGATTTTGCGCGTCGGGGCGCTAACACCCGATTAAGAAAGGTCAATTTGGCCGGGGGTGGCGACGGCGTAAGCGAAAATTGCTGTTGAACCGGGACCATAGCCGGGTACAAAGGCCCTTGGGAGCGCCCGGGTTCGATCCGTTCGGACTGAAGCGTGCCTTACGAAGGGTAAACGGTGCAGGGCTGGCGCGAGATGCGCGGCCAAAGGTCCGGGAGCGGGCCTTGCAACAAAACATGCCGAGACAGGCGGCACCGCCGCCCGGCGACATTTTTAAGAGGCTGAGTTGATCAAGCACCGTTTGATGCTTTCCGCCGCTGCGGCTGCCCTGCTGACGGCGGCCCTGGCGGTTGCTGCCGCCCGCGCCGATACCGAGGTCTCCACCCAGACCAGCACCGCGATCAATACGGCATCCGGCGGCAATATCGTCATCGATGCCACCGGGACCGTGAATATCACCACGGCCGGGACGGCGGCCGTCACCCTCAATTCCAACAATGCGGTCACCAACAGCGGTGCCATCTCCAACGCCGGAACCGATACCGGTATCGCCGTCATCATCGACACCAGCGCGGGCAATATCCAGTCCAACGGCTTCGCATCGACCGGCACGATCGATGTGGGCGGTGGCGGGACCAGCAAACGCGGCATCCTGATTCAGGGTGGCAATACATTTTACGGCCCCATCACCCTGACCGACCTGCTCGCCACATCGACCCTGACCGGCACCACCACCACCGCCCAATCCTCGGCGATCATCATGCAGGGCGACGCCTCCGCCGCCTTTCTGCTGACCCAGGGCACCAAGGTCACCAGCGACATCCTGCTGGGCGGGGGCGGGATCGTGCAGAATGCCAGCGTCAACTCCACCGCATCCAACAGCATCATTGTGGATCTGGACGGCACCGTGAACGGCAATGTGTATCTGCAAGGCGGGCTTTCCGGTGTGGGGCCGGGCATGATCGGCTTGCAGACCCTGGGCGGCATTCATGCCTGTTCCAGCGACAAGTCGGCGCCTTCGGGGTTCACCTGCCCCTCATCCTCCGGCGGCTCTCTGATCAATGCCGGAACGATCTCCCTGATCGGCTCGGCCACCTTCAACAGCCGCGGCAACAACCCCGAAGCGGGCAGTGCCGTGGTCATTGGCGGCAGTATTGACGGCGGCTTCCTCAATAACGGTCCCGGGACCTCCAACAATGTCGGTCAGGCGCAGATTTCATCCTCCGGCCTGACCCTGTCCGGCGTTTCCAATCCGACCTTTTTGATCGATCCCACAAAGTCGATCACCGGCACGCTGACCGCGCCTCGCGGTCCGGTGATCCTGGGACCGGTGACGGCCGATATCGACCCGATCGACCCCGGCTATTCCCTTATCAACCGTGGCACCATCCGCGCCCAACCCACCGATCCCGAGCTTGGCACAGCGGCGATGGTCATCCAGGGCGCGTCCGCGACCTATTTCACCTGCCTGAGCAGCAGTGTCACGACGACGACATGCGACACCGCCCACCACGACAATGTCACGGAAGCCGTCACCGGCACGGTGAACGGTGCCACCGTCACCAATAACGTCCTGGTCAACAATCGAGGCGGCCTGCTCAATACCGGAACCATTTCGGCCCAGGCCATCACCAATTC
>DATBCP010000491.1:0-2263 GCA_036270435.1 Rhizomicrobium sp.
GCAGATTGGCCCATGAATTATCTTCCCGTCCTCTTTCTTGCCTTGAGCATGTCGTCCGACGCCTTCGCCGCCGCCTTGGGCAAAGGGGCGGTGCTGGACCGTCCCAAATTCAGCGAGGCCCTGCGCACCGGCGCGATCTTCGGCACGATTGAAGCCATCACGCCGGCGATCGGCTGGGGTCTTGGCCGCGCCGCCAGCCGCTACATCGCGGCCTTCGATCATTGGGTGGCCTTCGGCCTGCTGGCGGCGATCGGCGGCAAGATGATCTGGGACAGCTTTCAACGTGACGAGAATGACGAAAAACCGCAGCGCCATTCCTTTTTGGTATTGGCGGTGACTGCGGTCGGCACCAGCATCGATGCCCTGGCGGTCGGCGTCACCCTGGCGCTGATCGGCGCCAATATCGTGATCAATGCGCTGGCGATCGGCGCCGCGACTTTCACCATGACGACCGTCGGCGTGATGGCCGGCCGCGCCCTGGGTGCCCGCTTCGGCAAATATGCGGAAGGCGCCGGCGGCGTCATCCTGATCGTGATCGGGGGGCACATATTGGCCCAGCACCTAGCAGCATAATACTCCACTGATCGACCTCAGCAGGCCGGGGGGATTTGCGACGTGAGCAGGAGCGCCGGGCGATGTGTACTGAAAACGTACATGAGCGAGTTCATAGCGACAGCGTATGAACGCGACGAACTCACGGCGCAAAAGACACCGGCCTAGGCGCGGAAGCGGCTGTCCAGGCGGGAAATCATCTCTTCCGGGGTAAAGCCCAAAGCCTCCAGCCGCCGGGAGCGCGCCAACAGCGCCAGTCCCGCCAGTGCGGCCGCGACCAGCACCACATCGCATTGACTCTCACGGCTGTTGGACGGCAGCCCGCCGGCATCGGACAACGCCTTCAGTGCGGCGATCAGGCGGCCGTTGAACAGCCGCTCCGCATCATGTCCGCCGGCGCCGGGCAGGGCGGCGGAGGCCGCCGCCATGGTCTCGGTGCGGCTGAGCAGATCCAGCGCAGCAGCGCCCGCGCCGGCGAGGCCACCCGACTGGGCGCCCCGCATGGCGCGGGCCAGCGTGGTGAGATCGTCGGCGGCCAGCGCCAGCAGCAACTCATCCTTGTTGCGGAAATAGCCGTAGAGGGCCGCCGGAGCAAAACCCGCTTCCGCCGCCACGCCGCGCAAGCTCAGATCCCGGGCGCCGTCCCGCGCAGCAACCCGACGCGCCGCCTCAAGAATAGCGGCGCGCGACGCCGCCCGTGAGACATCGCGCTGCCGCCGTTCCTTGGGTGCCCGAACCGCCGCCTCGCCCATGACGCCGCATGATAAGTGATTCGCGGCTGCGCCGCGCGGCAGGGCGAAGGGATTTTCCCTTGGCCAACGTGGCAAAAGGAATCAGAACCAGAATTTTGGCCGATCAATTATGGGCGTTCTTATAAGCCGCCATGGCGTTGTTGAGGGTGACGCCCACCCGTTCCTGCGCTTTTCTGCTGACATCCATCCGGGCCCGGGCGGCGGCCTCAACCGACGGCTCGAAGGCCTGGCCGGATGTCGCGGCCTGGCTCTTGGCATCTTCCACTTCCTTGGTCAGGCACTCCTGATACACACCCGCCTCGGCGATGAAATTGCGGGCATCGGCCATGGCCGCGCGCATCTGGTCGGCGGTGGCGGCGGCGCCATCCACCGGCATGGGCATGGTCGGTTCCACACACAGGCTTTGGCCCATGGCAGGAGAAGCCCCCAGCAGCAGGGCAGTGAGGAGAGTAGCGGTTCGCACTTGCAAGCCCTTTCGGCCGCAAGTGTCGCATATCCAAGGGAACCCACGCTAGGCGGTCCAATGCATCAGTTTGAGACAGAGGATTGCCGCAAATTTGACACTGTTTGTTCAGGTAACCCTCGTTCAGATGGCGCCGGTCGGTGATCGGACAACCAGTGGTCGGCAAAACGGGTCAAAAGCCCTAGCACCATCATGCTGAGACTGATGTCATAAAAAGCATCCGGCCGGTGGGGATCGGAAAGGCGCGCCAGCGCCATGATCGAATAACACAGCCGGAAGTAACCCGCCGCCGTGACCAGCAAGGCGCGCCGAACTTTCTCCACCAATGGCCGGCGGTTCAACCGCGTCAAGGGCGCGACGCTCAGCGCCATGATCAGGGCCACAAAACCACCGAACAAGACCATCAAAGTCGCTCCCGCCGAGGGACGGATGACATCGGACAGGAAAACCGAGAGCAGATACACGGCATAACTGGCGCAAAAGCCCCAGGCCAGCC
>DATBCP010000492.1:0-3963 GCA_036270435.1 Rhizomicrobium sp.
ACCCCCATTTGGAAACTATTTATAAAGAGCTTTGTCGCAAAGTGTCGCAGCAGGGCCGAATATTCCAGGGGGCGCTGTAAGAGAAAAACCCGGCAGCGATTGGAACTCCCTGCCGGGTTTTTTTGGGGCGATCGGCCAGGCTGTCGCTTCAATCCCCCAGCCTTCAATCCCCCAGCGCGATCCCGTCCCGTCGCGGATCGGCGGCACCGACATAGCCACCTTTGACCTTCTGGATGCCGTGCAGCCCGCTGCCCTCGATACGGGGGACCTGGACGGTATGCCCCATGGCGGTCAGCTGCGCGGCCAGGGCGTCGGAGGCGGGAGACTGTTCCAGCAGCGTGGGGCCGTTCATGTTGACCTCATGCGGCATGGCGATGGCGTCCTTGACCGTCAGCTTGGCATCCAGGATGCCGATCAGGATCTGCGAGACATAATCGATGATGGCGGGACCGCCGGGCGAGCCCACCGAGACCAGGAAGCCGCCCTCCTTGTCGAACACGATGGTGGGCGACATGGCCGAGAGGGGCAGCTTGCCCGGGGCGGGCGCATTGGCCACCGGCTTGCCGCCCCGAACCGGCTCGAAGGAGAAATCGGTCAGCGTGTTGTTGAGCATGAAGCCCCTGGTCATGATATTGGCGCCGAACACCGACTCCACGGACGTGGTCATCGCCACCACTTCGCCCTTGTCGTCGACGATGGTCATATGGCTGGTGCCGTGCAGCACCGGCGAAACCTGCGGCGCCAGTTCGGCATGCTTCTCGGGCGGGGTGCCGGCGATGGCCGTGCCCATGTCATGCTTGGGATCGATCAGCGCGCCGCGGCTGGCAATATAGGATTTGTCGGTAAGACCCTTGATCGGCACATCCACGAAAGCGGGATCGCCCAGATATTGGGCGCGGTCGGCATAGGCCAGGCGGCTGGCTTGCGCGAACAAATGTGCGCCGCTGATCGTGTTGGGGGTGAGTTCGGCCGGCGAAAAACGCTGCAGCATTCCCAGGATCTGCAGCACCGCGATGCCGCCGGATGAGGGCGGTCCCATCGAGCAAAGATGATATTCGCGATAATCGCCGCAGACGGGTGCGCGTTCCTTGGCTTGATACTTGTCGAGATCCTCCAGCGTCATGCCGCCCTGCTGGCGCGGCGCATGCTGCACGGTATCGACAATGGCCTGCGCGATCTCGCCCTTGTAAAAGCCGTCGGGACCCTCCTTGGCGATCTTGCGCAAAGTCGCGGCATAGTCGGGATTCTTGTAGATCTCGCCTTCCGCCAGCGGCGTGCCATCGGGATGATAAAAATGCGCCTTGATGTCGGGCATGCCGGCGCCGCGGGTGAAATTCTTGATGGTGCGCGCCAGTTTCGGGCCGACCGGAAAGCCGTCTTCGGAGAGCTTGATCGCCGGCTCGAACAGCTTGGCCCAAGGCAGCTTGCCGTATTTCTCATGCGCCAGCCAAAGCATCTTGATCACGCCGGGGATACCCACCGACAGGCCGCCGGGAATGGCGTCGGGTTTGGCTCGCGGGGCTCCGTTCGCATCCAGGAACATGGTGGGGGTGGCGGAAGCCGGCGCCATCTCGCGCCCATCGAAGCTGGTGGTCTGCTTGGTCGCGGGATTGTAGACCAGCATGAAGGCGCCGCCGCCGATCCCCGATGATTCCGGCTCAACCAGGCCCAGCACCATCTGGGTGGCGATGGCGGCATCGACGGCCGTGCCGCCGGCGCGCATCATCTCCAGCCCGGCCTGGGCGGCATGGGGATTGGCGGCGGCGATCATATGGCGTTTGGCCACCGTCTCGGTGACTTGCGCCTGAACCGGGACAGTCGTGACCAGCGCCGTGATGCACAGCGCCTTGAGAATTCCATCAATCAATTTCATCGCAATCCCAAAAGACAATCCGGCGGGGATGGTAAAAGGCTTTCCCCAAACAAAAAAGCCTCGCCGTTGCAGCGAGGCTTTTTAATCGGATGCCTAGAAAATCACCGCACGAAGACGCGCACTTCGCTGGAGGTAGCGTTGGGATCGGTGGTGGAGCCGACATTCAGCCTGGTGGCGGGCACACCCATGTCCGTCATGGTGCGCATCACATCCTGGGCATGGCGGCGGGCCGTGGACTGGGCCATCTGCACCGAAGCCGCGGTGCCGCGCGTGGGCGATACCGCCACCACCTGGAAATTGGCGCTGGGCCGGTTCTGCAGCGCCTGGTTCAGGGCCGCATACAGAACCTGCTGATAATCGACATTGGGGCGGTCGAACTTCACCACCACCATGGGCGCGCCGGCCACGGCCGCCTGCAGGCCGCCTGTGCCCAGCGAAGAGGTGACGCCGCCGCCATAAAAGTCGCCGCTCTTGATCGCCGCGGCCAGGGTGGTGAGGTTGGCGCGTTCATTGGCGAGATAGGCGGTCTGACGTTGGATGGCGTCGGAAGTTTCCTTCAGCAGGCGATCGATCATCACGATGGTCTGGCTGGTCTGGTCTTCCAACAGCTGGAGCTGGCGGTGGTCTTCGTCCACCGCGCCTGAGACGCTGAAGGTGGCGCCGATTTGATCCAAGGCGAAATGTGCGGCGGAGCTGTCGTTGGTGATATCGGTGCCCAACGCATTCAGCGCATTCACATTGGCGGAAAGGGCATCGAGCTGGCCTTGTGCGGTGTTCCATTGCGCCACCAATTCGGGATTGCCGCGCGTGGTACCCACCTGCAGGCGGGTGGTGATACGGGCCTTGGCATCCTGATAGGCGCCGGCCGCACCCGCGCCCTGATTGCGCAATTGGGTAAGTTGGGCATAGTTGGCTGAAATCTTCTGCTGCAGGCCTATCATCTGGTTGCGCAGGGCCTGGACGGTCTTGTTGACCGCCGTGCCGGTGTCGGGACCGTTGTCGATATTGACCGGGGTTATGGTGGCAATGGGAGCGGCGCCGGCGCTCAGGGGCTGTGCCGCGGGCGCAACCGCGGTGGGCGGCGGCGCACCAGCCCCCTCAGCCGTCGGAGGCGCTTCCGCCGCCACATCCGCGCTCTCGCCGCCAAACATACTGTCGATGTCCGAGCAGGCCGTCAGGCCGAGCCCGGCGGTCAACGCAAAAGCCAGAAACAGGCCCCTGTTGAGACCCGGCCTTGCTGTAATTCCCCTCATTATTTTCTCCGCTGCCCGGCGCCATTGCCCGGCCCCCATCCGGCCGATTTTAAGGAGATCTGGCACCCAATCCCAACCCCATCCGCCGCAGTTGGCTGAATGCGGACCTTGGGTCAAGTCTTAACCAGCGGGACGGGAGGGGACAAGGGACCACAATGCCGCTCTAGGGGGAAATCTGCACGTTTCCACTGATACTTGCAGGGAATCTGGGGGTGCTATAAGGCCCTGTCCCAGGCCGGCACGGTAGTGCTTGCCTTTGGGGAGGCGCCCCAATAGGTTCGCGCCCTCAAAACGCACCCGTAGCTCAGCTGGATAGAGCACCAGACTACGAATCTGGGGGTCAGGAGTTCGAATCTCTTCGGGTGCGCCATCCTGCTTCGCTCCTGCGGAGCTTCGCAGGATCAGCGCCGCATTCGGTGTGGGTGGGGAGATGATGAAATCTCTGCTGTTTGCGGCCACCCTGCTGGCGCTGGCGCTAGAGCCGGCCCTCGGCCAGGTGAAGGTTTTCGATTCCCACGTTCATCTCTGGCATGGCGAAGCCTCGCTGCGGGAGTATGAGGCGCAACTTGCGGCCGCCAATCTGTCGATCGCCGGTTTTGGCGGCATGTGGTTCGGCGGCCCCAATCAAGCGCCCCGGGAGAGATCGACAAGACCCGCGCCAGCAACGACGCGCTGATCGCGCTTGCCGAAAAGCATCCCGGCATGCTGCCGATCGCCACCGTCCATCCCTATGATGGGCAAGGCGCCATCACGGAGCTGGAACGGGTTGCGGCGCGCGGCATAAAAGTGCTGAAGCTGCATCCTCATACGCAGAAATTCGACGTCAAGGATCCCCGG
>DATBCP010000493.1:0-10172 GCA_036270435.1 Rhizomicrobium sp.
TCCAAGGTCTGTTTACCCGCGAAAGCATGCGGCGGATCAATGCGCCGGACAGCGCCTTCAACATCGATGGCCTGGAATTCTACGGCAAGGTCTCGTTCCTGAAGGCGGGGTTGAGCTATTCCAGCCATCTGACGACGGTCAGCGAGACCTATGCCCGGGAGATCACCACGGCGGAGCATGGTTGCGGGCTGGAAGGGCTGCTGCAGCGGCGGGCGGATGCACGCCAGCTGACCGGCATCCTGAATGGCATCGATGAAAGCTGGAATCCCAGCAATTGCCCGGATCTGGTGCGGCCTTTCGCGTCGGGCTTCTGGGAGGAAAAGCGCGAGAATGCCAATCACCTGCGCAAGGAGTTTGGTCTCGCGGTCAGCCGTGGGCCGCTGTTTGGCCTGGTGGCCCGGCTGGTTCACCAGAAAGGCGTCGATCTGGTTCTGGCCGCCGCTGAGACGATCGTCAAAGCGGGCGGGCAGATTATCGTCACCGGCAAGGGCGATCCGTCCTTCGAACAGGGCCTGCTGGAGGCGCGCCGCCAGCGTCCGGACGCCATCGCCGTCGCCATCCGCTTTAACAGTGGGGAAGCGCGCCGGATTTTTGCCGGAAGCGACTTCACCATGATGCCCTCCCGGTTCGAACCTTGCGGCCTCAGCCAGATGTACGCCCAGCGCTTCGGGTCTTTGCCCATCGGCCGCAAAACCGGCGGGCTGGCCGAGACCATCGCGGATGGAAGGACCGGCTTCCTGTTCCGCGATCCTTCCCCTGAATCCTTCATGGGCGGCATCGTGCGAGCCTTCGCGACCTATGGCAGCAAGCGGTCCCTGAACCGGATGCGGGAAAGTGCCATGGCGCAGTCCTTCAGTTGGACCAGGTCCGCATCCTCCTACAACGCCATCTATCGCAATCTGACCGCGGCCTGAGTCGGCGGTCAGCGCGTTCCCGTCTCGTGCGCGGCGTGCGGGTCGCGTTCACCCGCCGTCACAGAAAGCGGGACGGCGTCGATCGCCACTGGACAGGTGAAATAAGGAGACCGCGCGCAGTTGGGATTGTAGGTGAAATTGAAGTCGATCGTGACTCTGGCCGGCGGATAGCGGCCGAACTGGCTGACATCCACATAACGCCCGGCGCCGTAGGTGCCTTTGCCGGTCAGGCCGTCGGTGAAAAAAGCGGACAACTCGGTCATTTCCGCCGGCTTTTTGCCCCCGGCATAGAAGGGCAGGGTGATTTTCTTGCCCTTGAGCGTGAAAGTGGCATCACCGGCGTGAAAAAATTGCTTGTCGGTTCCGCGCGAAGTCCTGAAGACGCGCGCTGGCAAAACCGGGTCCGCAACAAACCGCGCCGTGACCCGGAAGGCGGTGTCATAAGGAAAATAGGAAACGCCTGAGAATTTTTTCGCTGCTGGGTTGCCCTGGTTGTAGAGAAATATGCGCCAGCCGGGGATGCCGGCTCCAACCTGGGTTGGCTGGCCCGTCACATCGATGTCCTTGTCGACAGAAAGGCCCTTCTCGATGGAAGAGGACTCCACGGGCTTTCCATACTTCAGGACCGAAAGTTTCTGGTTTTTGAGGGAGATCTGCAAAGCGCTCGCTGCGTCCGCCTTCTTCGTCCAGTGCCAACTGCCGGGCTGTTCGCGGCGCCCCTGAAGCCAGGCACTCTCGCCGTCGCCCAGATAGACCGCGTCCTGGATCTTCAGCATGGCGTGCGGGACCCGCGAATAATATTCGTTCTGCTCCGCAATTGCCTTCTTCCAGGCGTCCTGCGGAGTCTCCGCCGCTGCGAGGCTGGCCTTAAGGCCAAGGATCAGGCTGAAGGCGATATTCCTGGTAGAACCCTGTCTCAGCTTCATTGTTGTGAATCCCTGCATCGCGTCATGACGGCGGCCAGTTTTTCCTTGAGCTGCGGCGTCGCAAAATCAAGGAAGGCACGCAGCTTGATCGGCATGAAACGGCTCGACGCGTATACCAGGCTGACCGGCACCGGCGGAGGCTGATATTTGCCCAACACCATTGTCAGGCTTCCATCCTTGACGGCCGCGACATTGAAGGAGAAAGCCAAAGTAATGCCCATGCCGGCGCGGGCGGCATCGCAGGCGGACTCCAGGTTGCCCGTCACCAGCCGGGAATGCACCGGTATGGTGTGGTCGTCGCGATCTCGCCGGAACGTCCAGGCGGTTGAAGGCGCCAGCGGCGGATAGCTGATGCAGTCATGGGCTTTAAGGTCCTCCGGCGACTTTGGCACGCCGCGGGCCTTCAAATAGGCCGGACTGGCACAGGCGACACGCTGTATCTCGCCAAGGCGAACCGCAATCAGGCTGCTGTCAGCCAGCGCACCGATCCGCAACGCAACATCGACATGTTCTTCCAAAAGGTTCACCAAGCGGTCCTGAAGCCCGAGTTGGACATCAACCTTGGGAAACGCTTTCAGGAATTCTCCGATCACCGGCAGAAGCAGAATTCGGCCCAGTGTGATGGGCGCCGAAAGGCTCAACTCTCCGCGCGGGATTGCATACTCGCCGGCAGCGGTGCGTTCGGCCTCGGCCAGATCGGCAAGGATGCGTTTGGACGCGGCCACATAGGAGCGGCCCGCCTCAGTCAGGGCGAGCGCCCGGCTCGAGCGGTTAAACAGCTTGGTCTCGAGACGCGCCTCAAGTTCGGACACTTTGCGGCTGATGGTGGCGAGCGGCGTTTTCTGCCGCCGCGCCGCCTCCGACAGGCTGCCGGCTTCGGCCACCGCCAACACCACCGACATGGCTTCGAACCGATCCATCCACGTTTCCAATTCCTGGAAGGGTGTATCTCGATTTTGCCAGATATAGAACATTTCCGGAAGGTCTATCTCAGGCCTGAAGCAAACACCCAAGGAGAGGCCATGAACACCCAGAGCCAAGGCACCGCCCTTATCACCGGCGCATCAACCGGGATTGGGGCCGTTTATGCGGACCGTTTGGCCAGGCGCGGCTACGATTTGATCTTGGTCGCACGCAACCGGCAGCGGCTGGACACGCTTGCCCGCCGGCTTTCCGGCGAAACCGGCCGCACCATCCAAACTGTGGTTGCCGACCTGAGCACCGCCGGCGGTGTCCGGCGCATCGAAGACATTTTGCGGAGCGACCCGCGCATTTCCCTGCTGGTCAACAATGCGGGTCTTGGCTCCGTTGCCCCGCTGGTCGAAGCGGAGGTTGAGAAGATGGACGACATGATCCGTGTCAACGTCAACGCCTTGATGCGGCTGACCTATGCCGCGGTGCCCGGCTTTGTCGCGCGGGGAGGCGGCACCGTCATCAATATCGCGTCGGTTGTCGCCATCGCGCCGGAACTGCTCAATGGCGTTTATGGTGGCACCAAAGCCTTCGTGCTCGCCTTCACCCGGTCGCTCGATCACGAACTCCGGGACAAGAATATCCGGGTGCAGGCGGTCCTGCCCGGCGCCACGGCCACCGAGTTCTGGGACATAGCCGGCAAGCCGGTGCATCAGCTGCCGTCCGAAATCGTCATGTCAGCGGAAGACATGGTCGATGCGTCCCTGGTCGGCTTTGATCTTGGCGAAGTGGTGACCATTCCGGCCTTGGCGGACCAGGCCGAATGGGACCGCCACGAAAGCGCCCGCCGCGCCATATCGGGGCGGCTGTCGAATGCCCTACCGGCGGCCCGTTACGCCCTGCTTCGGCAGCGGACCGCCTAGCACCCCCCAACCCCAACCAAAGGAGTATGTCCCATGACCAACACAAAATTGCTTTATACCGCCAAGGCCCACACCACAGGCGGACGTGACGGACAATCGCGCAGCAGCGACGGACGCCTGGATGTCAAGCTTTCAACGCCCGGCACCGCCGGCAATGGCACCAATCCTGAGCAGCTGTTTGCGGCCGGCTGGTCGGCCTGTTTCGAAGGCGCCATGGGGGTCGCGGCCCAGCAGCTGAAGATCGCGCTTCCACAGAATGTCGCCATCGATGCCGAAGTCGATCTGAATCTCGGCGGTGACGGCTTCTTTCTGCGGGCGCGTTTGAATGTCAGCGTTCCCGGCCTCGACCGCGAACTGGCGCAGCGCGTGGTGGATGCCGCCCATCAGATCTGCCCCTATTCCAAGGCGACGCGCGGCAATATCGACGTTGCGATCACCGTGGTGTGATGCGGAGAGCGGGCCGGCGGATCCCTTCTGACCTGCCGGCCGCCTTTTTCTGTCGAATATTTCAGGCTTTCGCCCCGGCTTGTTGCGGTGTGTCAGCTGACTTCATTTTGTCATGCTGGCGCCATATAGCTGGCCGGCAGGGCAGCGGTTCCACCGCCCGGCGCACCCAAAGTCTATTTCCTCAAGGTTGCCCCATGCCGCATCAAACATTCGATCTTGCGGTGGTTGGCGGCGGCATCCTGGGCTTGGCCCATGCCTGGGCGGCCGCCAGGTCCGGCAAGCGGGTTGCGGTGATTGAGCGGGATGCGCGCGCCAACGGCGCCTCGATCCGGAATTTCGGTTTCATCACCGTCAGCGGCCAGGAACGCGGTGACAGCTGGCGGCTGGCGCGCCGCACCCGTGATATCTGGGCCGAAGTGGCGCCGGCGGCGGGCATTGCCGTCGAGCATCGCGGCCTGATGTTGACGGCACGTTCCCCGGAAGCGCTGGCGGTGATCCAGGCTTTCCTCGAGACCGAGATGGGCGAAGGCTGCCGGTTGATGGCGCCCGATGAATTCCGCAAAAACGCGCATGGCTTGGGGAGCCCCGACCTTCAAGCTGCGCTCTACAGCCCGCATGAATTGCGGGTGGAATCGCGAACCGCCATTCCGGCGCTGGCGGCCTGGTTGGAGAAGGCGCTGGGTGTCGCCTTCTTCCATGAGACGGTTGTCTTTGCCGCCGCACCACCCCGGCTTCAGACCTCGCGCGGGGCAATCGAGGCCGGGGCGGTGGTGGTTTGCCCGGGCGATGATTTTGTCACGCTCTATCCTGAGCGCATCGCGGGCCATGGCCTCCAGAAATGCCGCCTTTCCATGCTCAAACTTGCCGATCCGGGATTTCGCCTGTCCTCGGCCTTGATGTCGGATTTGAGCCTTACGCGCTATCGCGGCTATGCCGCCCTGCCCGAGGCCCGGGCCTTGGAAGCCAAACTCCGGGCGGAGCAGCCGGGCCATTATGCGCATGGCGTCCATCTCATTGTGGCCCAGGGTGAGGATGGCGGGCTGATTGTGGGAGACAGTCATCATTACGGTCACCTGCCCACGCCCTTTGCGCCGGCGGAAGCCGAAGATGCGATCCTGGATGAATATGCGCGCGCATTGGGCCGGCCGGCGCCACCTATGCTGGAGCGCTGGACCGGCGTTTATGCCGTGGCGGACGAGCGCACCTATCTGATCGACGCACCGGAAGAAAATGTGCGGCTGGTCATCGTCACCAGCGGCACGGGCGCTTCGACGGGATTTGGAATTGCCGAAAAGGTAATTGGCGAACTGTTGGACTAGGGGATTGCAGCATGAGTTTTCCCGTCAAGGCAGTGGTGTTCGATTGGGCCGGTACCATGGTCGATTTCGGCTGCAGGGCGCCGGTCGACGCCCTTATCGGCGTGTTTGCCGGGGAAGGCGTGGTCCTTTCCGCCGAAGAAACCCGGCGCGATATGGGCAAGGCCAAACACGACCATCTCACCGCGCTTTTGGCCGAACCGGGAATCGCCTCGCGCTGGCGCGATTTGAAGGGCGAGGCTGCCAGCGATGCGGACATCCAGCGGCTCTATCAAAAACTGGTTCCGGCCATGACAGTCGCCGCCGCCAAGGCCTCGACCCTGATCCCGGGCGCGGCGGAGACGGCGGCGGCGCTAACGGCGCTGGGCGTCAAAATCGGCTCCGGCACCGGCTATACGCGCGAAATGATGGCCGACATTCTGGCCAGCGCGGCCGAGCAGGGTTACGCGCCGCAAGTTGTGGTCTGTGCGGGAGAGACGCCCAGCGGCCGGCCCGCGCCTTTGATGACATGGAAGGCGCTGATCGCACTCGATGCCTGGCCGGCTCGGGCCTGCATCAAGGTGGACGATGCGCCGGTGGGGATAGAGGAGGGCCGCCTGGCGGGCTGCTGGACGGTGGGATTGTCGGCGTCGGGCAACGGCGTGGGCCTGGATCGCGACAGCCTTCTCGCCCTTGCGCCGGAAGAACGGCGTGCAAAACTTGCCGCGGCGGAAGCGGCGCTCAAGGGCGCGGGTGCGGATTTCGTGATTGAAGATGTGTCCCAACTGATGCCTGTGGTGCATGAGATTGCCCGCCGGATCGCCACGCCGTGAGCCTTGCCGCCTCCTGGAATGGGACGCCGCTGCCGCAACGGCTGCGCGGCTGGCTGTCCCGCGCGCCGGCTCCGGTCTTGGCGATCTATGGCGGGTTGATGGCGTTCGGCACCTATTTCGCCATGTATGGCTTCCGCCGGCCTTTCACGGTGGCAAGCTTTGCCGATGCAGGCCCTGTGCTGGTGGAATACAAGATCGCCTTGGTGATCGCCCAGGTCTTCGGCTACGCGCTGTCCAAGGTGGCCGGCATCAAGGTGGTGTCCGAAATGCCGCCGCAGCGCCGGGCCCTCGCCATCCTGATGTTGATCGCGGTGGCCGAACTGTGCCTGGTGTTGTTCGCGCTGATACCGGCGCCCTGGAATATTGCCTGCCTGTTCGCCAATGGCTTGGCGCTGGGCATGATCTGGGGATTGGTGTTCGGTTTCCTGGAGGGCCGACGCATATCCGAAGTGCTGGGCGCCATGCTATGCGCCAGCTTCATCGTGTCGTCCGGAGCGGTCAAGTCGGCTGGCGCTTATGTGATGCTGGCCGGCTGGGCCAATGAATATTGGATGCCGGCCCTGACCGGGCTGTTGTTTGCCCCGCTGCTGTTGGTTTGCGTGGCGGGCCTTGCCGTGATGCCGCCGCCCAGTGCGGAAGATGAGCGGCTTCGCGTGGCGCGCGCACCCATGGATGGCGCGGCCCGCCGGGCGATGTTCATGGCCTTTGCGCCCGGCCTGGCCGGCCTGATCGCGGTCTATATCGGCCTGACGGCACTGAGGGACTTTCGCGACAATTTTGCGGTCGAAATCTGGAATGGGCTTGGCTTTCGCAACAATGCCGAAATCTTCACGCTTTCGGAGTTGCCGGTGGCCGTTATCGTCCTGGTCACTTTGGCGCTGCTCATGTTCATCCAGGACAATCGCCGTGCTTTTTTGGCCAATCTCGTGTTGGTGGCGGTGGGTTTGGGACTGGCGGGCCTTTCCTCCCTGGCCTTCGAGGCCCATCTCATTGGACCGGTGGCCTGGATGATTGCCTTGGGTGCCGGGCTTTATCTGGGCTACACGCCCTTCAACGCGCTGTTGTTCGACCGCTTCATCGCTGCCAGCGGCCGCACCGGCACTGCGGGATTCCTGATCTACGTGGCCGACGCCTGCGGCTATATGAGTTCGGTCGCGCTTCTGGTCTTGTACAATTTTTTCAGTGTCAAAGTGTCCTGGGTCGGGTTTCTGGTCCTTATTTCCTATTCCGCGGCGCTTGGCGGTCTCGCTTTGATGGCGGGGACGGGCTTTTATTTCCATCGCCGCCTGCCGCGCCCAGAAGCCCTATGACCGAACTCAACAGCATCGAGGATATTGAACGTCTCTATATCGCGCGCGGCGTGCTTCACTATGGCGAAGGCGTCACGCAGATGGAGCATGCCCTGCAATCCGCCGCCCGGGCGGAAGCGCGGGCCTGCTCGCCGAGCCTGGTGATCGCGGCGCTGCTGCATGATGTCGGTCATCTGCTTGAAAAAGATGAGCATCTGGCGGAGCGGGGCGCGGACGATCATCACGAAGCCACGGGCGCGCGGGCGCTGGCGCGGCTCTTTGGCGACGCCGTGTGGCGGCCGGTTGCGCTTCATGTCGCTGCCAAACGGTATCTGTGTCTGACGGAGCCGCGATATTTGGCCGGGTTGAGCGCGGCCTCCCAGCGATCGCTGGTGCTGCAAGGCGGCCCGTTCAGCCAAGCACAGGCGGCTGCATTCCAGCGCGCTTCTTATTGGCAGGAAGCCGTGCTGCTCAGGCGGTTCGACGATATGGGCAAGCGCGATGAGGATTCCGACCGCGACTTTTCCTTCTATGGGCCCATGATGCGCAGCTTGCTCTCTGCCGCCGGCTAAGCGGGACCCGCATCGCCTTTGTGCTTTGCAGGTCACACGTGACAGCGCGCCACGCTGACTGCCGCCGCCTTTCAGCAAATTGCAGTCAATCCATCACCGAACCGTCATTTGGCAATCTCAGTCTGCCCCCGTTTTCAGGGGATGACCGCGTCGGCGTGCCGTCACGCCGTAGTGCGCGTCTGTCGACTTTTCCGGGGGAATATTCATGAAAGCCAGATATTTGCTGTCTTGCGCCGCGACCGCATTGCTTTGCGGGGGCGAACACGCCATGGCCCAGACCACGGGACCTGTTGCCGGTCAGGGGATTGAGAGCGTCGTGGTCACGGTCACCCGCCGCGACGAATCCGTGCAGGTCGTCCCCAACACCGTGCAGGCCTTCACCGGCCGCACCCTGGACGATGAAAACATCAAGACCCTGGACACGCTGCTGCGCTCCACGCCCAACGTGACCTATGGCAATAACGGCCCGGGACAGGGCGAAATCATCATGCGCGGCCTGTCCAATGGCTTTCGCGGCAACCAGTCCAGCGGCACGATCGCCAACTTCCCCAATGTCGCGATCTATCTGGACGACCAGTCCATGCAGTTTCCCGGCCGCAACGTCGACATCTACATGGTGGATATGGACCGGGTCGAAGTGTTGGAGGGCCCGCAAGGCACGCTGTTTGGTGGCGGCGCCGAAGCAGGCGCCCTGCGCTACATCACCAACAAGCCCAAGCTCGACGCCTTCTCGGCCAAGGCCGAGGCCAGCTATGGCTTCACCCAGGATGGCGCCGACAATTCCAGCGCCAACCTGACGGTCAATGTGCCGATCATCACCGACACATTCGCCCTGCGCGCGGTGATTTATAACGAAAAGCAGGGCGGCTATATCGACAATGTGCCCTCGACCTTTACCCGCTCCAACGAGGACCTGGGCAACTTCTATTTCAACATCAAGCCCAATGGCGGCGGCATCTGCCCCAACGGCCTGCCGGCCGGCTCGAACACCGGTCTGTGCACCTTGCCCGGCGCCCGCGCGCCTGGGGCGAACAATTTCTCGATCGCGCAGAAAGATTTCAATCCGGTGACCTATCAGGGCTTTCGCCTGTCGGGCCTGTACAAGATCGCCGATGATTGGGATGTGCTGATCTCCGAAAGCCTGGAGAGCTTGGATGCGGAAGGCTTGTCGGTGCAATTCCCGATCGGCTCCGACTTCCAGACCTTGCAGCCGCTGCAGGTCACGGCCTTCTCGCCGTCCTACAACAAGGACCGTTATTCGAACCTGGCCTGGACCGTCAATGGCAAGATCGCAGATCTCAGTATCGTCTATACCGGCGGCTATACCGAGCGCGACATCCATGAGCAGATGGATTACACGAACTATTCGCGCTCTGCGGGCGGCATGTACTACCAATGCGTCGGCGGTTCGACTGGCTTCGGTACCGGCGCGCCCAGCTGCTATTCCCCGGTTGGCTATTGGATGGACACCATCCACAGCAGCCATATCAGCAGCGAGTTGCGCGTCAGCACGCCGGGCGACTGGCGCCTGCGCGCCATCGGCGGCGCCTATTGGGAAGAATTCCATATCTATGACGATATGAACTTCAAATATAAGACCGATCCGGCCTGCTCCCCGGCCAATCTCAGCGCCGCGCTGGCGGGCGGGCCGATTTGCGTGGCGGATGTGCGCACGGCGCCGGGGTCAACCGCGAACCAGCCCGGCGTTCGCGACGACTCCACTGCCTTCGGCGAAGACACCCAGCGCGGCTACAATCAATATGCGGTGTTCGGCTCGGCGGACTTCGACATCATTCCCGACGAGCTGACCGTTACCGGCGGCGCGCGCTGGTATCAGTATCGCGAATATATGGTGGGCTCCCAATACGGCACCGGCACCGGCTGCGTGAACGTGCCCAACGGCCAATGCACCGGCGGCTTGGTCAATATCGATGCCGCCCATGACCGCAAGACCTATTCGGGCGTCAAGGGCAGGGCCAATGTCACCTGGCATATCACCCCGGATATCATGGCCTATTACACCTTCTCCCAAGGCTTCCGTCCCGGCGCCTTCAACCGCTC
>DATBCP010000494.1:0-5141 GCA_036270435.1 Rhizomicrobium sp.
ATATTCATAGTCCTGACCTTCGCCGATCACGCCCACCAGCAGCGTGTTGTCGCCGACCAGGGCCTGCACCTCATCGGGCTGGTGCGGAAATCGCGCTCCGCCCCGCAGGTCCTGCCAGCGCGCAATCGCCTCCAGCGGGGCCTGAGCCACCAGTTCGGAAGAACCGACAATTTCACCGGAGGAGGAATCGGGAACCCAGAAATCCATGCCCAGACTCTAACGAATGCCGGCTAGAAAGGTAGCAGCCCGATCATGGCGCCAGAAAGGCCGCTGGCCATGGTGCCGGCCACGAGCGCCTTCAGCGCCAGCGACACGACCTCGTCGCGGCGGTCCGGAATCAGCGCGCTCATCCCGGCGATCAGGATGCCGACACTGGCGAAATTGGCGAAGCCGCACATGGCATAGACCATGATCTGGGTGCTGCGCGGATCCAACGCCCCTGCCGGCAAAGCCGCCAGCCGGAGATAGGACACCAGCTCGGTGAGGATAATCTTGATTCCCATCAGCCCGCCTGCCGTGCCGGCTTCCTTCCAGGGCACCCCCAACAGCCAGACAAAGGGCGCAAACAGCCAACCCAGCATCCGCTCCAAGGTCAGCGGCGCGCCGCCGATCGTAGGCAGATGGGCCAGGATGGCGTTGGCCAGCGCCATCAGCGACGTCGTCACGATCAGCATGGCCAGGATCTGCAGATAGATTTTCAACCCGTCCTCGGTCCCCTGCGCCATCGCGTCCATGGTGGAGCGGTAATGGACGCTTTCCTGCGTTTCGCTGAGATCGGTTTCGGCCGGGCCGGGCACCATGATCCGCGCCATCATCACGCCCGCCGGCAAGGACATCAACGATGCCACCAGCAAATGCCCCAAGGCGCCGGGAAGCACGTCCTTGAGAATGGTGGCATAGAGCACAAAGACGGTGCCGGCGATCACCGACAGGCCCACGGTCATCAGGATGAACAATTCCGTGCGGGTCAGCCGCGCCAGATAGGGACGGATCACCAGTTGGCCCTCGACATTGCCAAGGAAAACCGTGGCCGCGGCACTCAAGCCCACCGCACCGCCAAGCCCCAGGGTGCGTCTCAGCACCAGCGCCAATCCATGCACCACCGCGGGCAGGATGCGCCAGTACCAAAGAATTGCGGATAGCGCGCTGATCACCATCAGCAAGGGCAGGATGGAAAAGGCCAGGTTGACCATGTTGGCGGGATGGGTGACGGTGAAAGGCGCCGGCCCGCCGCCGATATAGCCGAAAATGAAACTGGTGCCGGCGCCGGTTGCGCTGGACAGTACGCCCACCATGCCATTGAGCTGGAACAACAGGTCCCGCACCGGCGGCACTTTCAACAACAGCAATGCCAGCGCCGCCTGTAGCAGCAGGGTGCCGATGACAAAGCGCCAGCGAAAGGCCTTGCGGTCCTCCGACACGGCCCAAGCGAGCGCGATCAGGACACAGATTCCCAGCAATGACTGCAACTGGACCGCTTGCACACACGCCCCCGCGAAGATTTTGGGGTTTACGCTACACGATTCCCTTCGCCGCAAAAGCCGTTTTGCGCCCGCGGAAGGCCAAGGCATGACAACGGCATGACAGACGCAGGCGGCCAGACTAGTGTCGGCAGGGATGGACCGGAAGACCAAAGCAGCGACCGCAACACTGGCAGGCCCCGGAAAGATCACGGCATTGGCCGGCGCGCGGGCCTTTCCGCCGCTGATGGTGGTGATGTTCCATTTCAGCGAGGGCCATCATTATAGCGGCTGGCGGGTGTTGGATTTCCTGGCCACCCGCGGCTATCTGTGGGTGGAATTCTTCTTCGTCCTGTCGGGCTTCATCCTGACCTATGCCTATTGGGCCAAGGTGAAAGACCTCTTCACCCGGCGAGGCTATTTCGCTTTTATGCGAGCCCGGCTGATCCGGCTTTATCCCCTGCATCTGTTCATGCTGCTGTTGATTCTGGCGATCGTGCTGGGCCTGCGCGCCCTGGCGGCGCATGGCGGCTATCTGTCGATCTTCGACGCCAAATATCACCAGGATGTCAGCCTCAAGGGATTTGGGCTCAGCCTGCTCTTGATTCATGCCTGGAACAGCATGGGCACGCTCACCTGGAACGGCGTGTCCTGGTTCGTCAGTGTGGAATTCGCTTTGTGCCTGATGTTTCCCGCGCTGTTGTGGCTGGCGGAAGGCGGGCTGTGGCGGGGCTTCGCCCTGATCGCGGCGGGGCTCGCGGGCCTGCTGGCGCTGCTGTTCACGTCCAAACATGGGCTGGACATCACCTTTCACAATGGCGTGTTGCGCGGCCTGTCGGATTTTTCCATCGGGGTCGGGCTGGCGGTTTTGTTCCGCCATGTCAAACCGCGCGACCGGATGCCGGACTGGGTGCATTCGCTGCTGCAGGTCCTGTTGTTGTCGCTGCTCGGCTATGCGGTGATGAATACCGGCTGGTCGCACACCGGGATGGACATCTTCACCGTGCTGCCGCTGATGGCGCTGGTCTTTGTGCTGGCCTTCGACCGGGGGATCGTCGCGCGGCTGTTGCAGCTTCGCCTGCCGCAGGTCCTGGGCGAGTGGTCTTACGCCATCTATCTGGGACAAACCGCCTGGCTGTTGGCGATCCGCTTTTTCGAGCAAAGGCTCTATCCGCCGCCGGATGCCATGGTGCTGGGCACGCGGTTTTCCGGCCTGATCTGGTGGCTGGAGCCGCTTTTGCTGGTGGTCACCTGCGTGCTTTGGGGCGGCTTTTTGGCGGAATATGTCGAACTGCCCGCCGCCGCCAAGCTCCGGCATCAATTCGGCCGCCGCCTTGACCCGCAAAGCATCCCCACACCATCCTGAGACTCCAAACAAGCTGCGAGGACGCCCATGGCCATCTCCTTCAAGGATAAAGTCGCGATCGTCACTGGTAGGAGCGTAGGCGAGAGCCGGAGCGACCATTAAAAAACGCGGAAAGGTACGCTAATGACTATTTCTTTTGCTAACAGGGTTGCAATCGTCACCGGTGCCGGCGGCGGATTGGGACGGGCCCATGCCCTCCATCTGGCCAGGCTGGGCGCCAAAGTCGTGATCAACGATCTGGGTGGGTCCTTGGACGGCGGTGGGGGCAATTCCGCGGCGGCCGAGAAAGTCGTGGCCGAGATCACCGCCGCCGGCGGCGAAGCGATGGCGAACGGCGCGTCCGTCAGCGACGATGCGGGTGTCGCCCATCTGGTCAAGCAGACCATGGACAAATGGGGCCGCATCGACGTGCTGATCGCCAATGCCGGCATCCTGCGCGACAAGAGCTTCGGCAAGATGGAACTGAAGGATTTCGAAGCGGTGGTGAACGTCCACCTGATGGGAACCGTGAAGCCCTGCAAGGCGGTATGGGAGATCATGAAAGCCCAAGCTTATGGCCGCATCGTGGTGACCACCTCCTCCACCGGCTTGTATGGCAATTTCGGCCAGACCAATTACGGCGCGGCCAAGCTGTCGCTGATCGGCTTCATGAATTCGCTCAAGCTGGAAGGTGCGCGCGACAATATCAAGGTGAATGCCGTTTGTCCGGTGGCGGCCACCCGCATGACCGAGGCCTTGATGCCGCCCGCGATCCTGGAAATGTTGAAGCCGGAATTCGTTTCGCCTGCCGTGGCATATCTCGCTTGCGACGATGCGCCCACCGGCGTGATCCTGACTGCCGCCGCCGGTGTGTTCGCGGCGGCGCATATGGTGGAGACCGACGGCGTTAACTTGGGCCACAGCGCCACCGCCGATGACATCGCGGCGCATTTTGGGGAAATCTGTGACTGGACGACGGCAAAGCACTACGGCCAGGGCGGCGAGCAGAACGCCAAATTCCTCACGCGCGTCCAGGAAAAGCCGATTTTGAGCTGACGCACGCTTTTGGCGGCCGATCCGGCGGTCGTCTCACGCCCTGTTACAGTTTGCGCGCGCTTGACAGTTCATGCGCAACATTCAACAGAAATGTTTTGCTCTGCAGCAAAAAGACTCTTGCAGGATGTTGCGGATTGCCTCACGCTCACCGCATGGATCAACTCGCGCTGACGGTTCGTACGGCGCGGCCTGAAGACGCCGCGATCCTGGCGCGCATCTATATCGAATCCTGGCAGGACACTTACGCAGGCGTGATCTCCCACGCGCTTTTGGGCGCCATGTCGGTAAAGGCGCACACCGCGCGCTGGCAAGCCACCATCAAGACCATGGACCGGCACGGCGGTACCGTGTTGGTGGCGGAAGATGCGCGCGTCGGCGTGATCGGGCTTTGCAGCCTGGGGCGCGCGCGCGACCGGGGCCTCGGTTTTGAAGGCGAGGTTTACACGCTCTATGTCGATCCAGCGGTTCTGGGACGCGGCGTGGGCCGCGCCTTGTTGTGTGGCGCCTTTGAAGCGCTCAAGGAGCGCAAGCTGCGGTCCTGCCTGATTTGGTCCCATGCCCGCAACAATGCCTGTTTCTTCTATGAGGCGATGGGCGGGCAACGGGTCGCCATCCGCACCACGCGCCTGATGGGCGAACTCACGCCGGAGATCGGCTTCGGCTGGAAGCGGTTGACCGCCCGCAAGCAGGCAAGATCGATCCAGTCCCGCTCCGATCAATCGTGATCCGGCTGTGCCGTACCGCAGGCGCAGATGATTTCCGGCGGCAGGTTGAGCGGAAATCGCGCACGGCGGTGAAATCCCTCCGACAAGGCCAGCAACACCTTACCGTCGGCCTTTGTCACTTCCCAGGTGACCGACCCGGTGCGAAAGCATTTGCGGCAGCGGACAAGCCTTTCCATGCGAAGATTGCGATCCATGCCGCCAAGCATAACGGGCCGACTGCAAACCATTCCTTGGCGGCTGCATCCGGTTTTTAGAAGGATTTTGTGCGCTTTTGACCGTCATGCCTGGCCTGGCAGCAGACTTACAAATCCTTGGGCCTGACAAACTCCACCAATTTGCCCGTCCCCGACGCCACATCGCGCCAGCGCCCGACATCGAAATCCAGGATGGCAAGGGCGCAGGTGGGGAATTTCTCTTCCAGGGCTTCATGCCGCGCACGCTCCTTGCGCCGCACAGGCTCGCGCGCCAACAGCGCCGCCAAGGCCTCCAGTCCCGGATTGTGACCCACCAGCATCAGGCTGGAGACTTGCGCCGGCGCGCCACGAACAGCCGCCA
>DATBCP010000495.1:0-10531 GCA_036270435.1 Rhizomicrobium sp.
GATCGCCGCGCGCCACCATCAGCGCATCCGCCAGTTCCAGTATGCCGTGCAGCGAGGCCAGCGCTTTGGGCTTTTCGATCTTGGCCAGCACGCCGGCGCGGCCCGCCACGATCTTTTTCAGCTCCGCCACATCCTCGGGCCGCTGCACAAAGGACAGCGCGATCCAGTCCACGCCCAATTCCAGCGCAACGTCCAGGTCGGCGCGGTCCTTGGGCGTCATCGCCGACAGTGGCAGCAAGGTGTCGGGCATGTTGACGCCCTTGCGGTCCTTGATCTCGCCCGCCACTTCCACAACGGCCTCGGCAAAGGTGTCGGCCTTGCGCAACAACCTGAGGCGCACCTTGCCATCGTCGATCAGAAGCGCGTGCTTTTGCTTGATGGCCTGGAAGATTTCCGGATGCGGGATCGGCACCTCCTCCGGCTTGTCGCTGGATTCGCCCAGCACCAGGCGGATGCGCTCGCCTTCGATGAGCATGCGGGAACCGCCGCTCAGCCGGCCCAGCCGGATCTTGGGGCCCTGCAAGTCGCACAGAATGCCGATGGGCCGGCCCACCACGTCTGACAGGTGCCTGAGATCGTCCACCATCCGGCGCAGCATGTCGTGACCGGTATGGCTCATATTGATGCGGAAGACGTCCGCCCCCGCATCGAACAACTCACGCATCCTTTCGGGCGTATCGGAGGCGGGGCCGAGGGTGGCGAGGATTTTCGTCTTCCGGCGGCGGCGCATAGAGAAAGCCCTAGTTGGAGAGAGACTGGGTCCAATCGGGCTTCTTGCCCGTATCGACTTCAAAAAAGCCGCGCCGGTCGAAGCCGCGCTTGGCGCAATTGCCGCGACCGACCGAGCGGAACCGCTTATCGGGCGCGACACAGAAATAGGTTTTGCCTTCCCAGGTCCCGGCGGCGCCGTCGCTGGCATAGAGATAATAGAACCGCCCTTGCAGTGGCCCGGTCAGCAGCTGTGCACAGGCCTTGGGCTGGATGGTCCACCAGCCTTCGCTGGTCCAGTTGGTGCCGTCAAAATGGCCGACAGCGGTGCGCACGGCCAGATTGCTCTTGTTGCAGACATTGAAGGCGGCAAGGGCCGGGACCGCGAAGCCGGTCAAGCCCAGAATCACAGCGAGGAGCAGGGTCGTGCGACGCATTACTTGCTTGGTTTGGCCCGAAAGTGATTTCTCGTCAACCGAATGCGGGGCTTTTGCCCGCCCAGTTCGTCGCTCGTCGCTTATGTACTGGGCGTACACCGCGCGCCTCGCGCCTGCTGGGTGCCCAAAATCCCTCGCATTCGGGGCTTCTGATTCTATTATAACCAACCCATGACGGAAAATGCCTTTGAAGCCATTGCGGGTGATGGTCCGCTGCTGTTGTTGTGCGACCATGCCTCCAACCGCCTGCCCGAGGGCGGTCTGGGCCTCGCCCCCGGGCTGCTGGCGACTCACATTGCCTATGACATAGGCGCCGCGCCGGTAACCCGTGCGCTGGCCAAAAGCTATGGCGCGCCGGCCTTCCTGGGAGGGTGGTCGCGATTGTTAATCGACCTTAACCGCGGCGCCGATGATCCCACCATTGTGATGAAACTGTCGGACGGCAACATCATTCCCGGCAATGTCCTGGGTGCTGCCGAGGCGCAGGAGGTGGCGCAGCGCATCGCCCGCTATCATGCGCCGTATCACGCCGCGATCGCTGCCGTGTTGGATCGCATCGGTCCTGGGGCCGTCATCGTCTCCCTGCACAGTTTCACGCCTGCGTGGAAAGGCCGGCCCCGTCCCTGGGAGGTGGGCGTGCTCTATGACCGCGACACAAGGCTGCCGGTGCCCTTGATGGCGCGGCTCAGACACGCGGGATTCACCGTCGGCGACAATGAGCCCTATAGTGGGGCACTCAAAGGCGATACGCTGTACCAGCATGGCACCCTGCGCGGCCTGCCGCATGTGCTGATTGAGATACGGCAGGATTTGATTGCCGATGAGGATGCGGCACAAGCTTTTGCGTTGCGCCTCAAACCGGTCCTGGATGAGGCGCTTTCAGACATGTGAGGGGCCGACATGCGCGGTGGCCGATATGCACAGGCAAGCGCGACATCCGCCTGATGGATGCGTTGCGCGGCTTCCTGCGAAAAGGCTAGGGTCCCCGGCTTTTCAAATTTTGGAACCGCCAAATGGCCAAATCCGGCTTTGCCAAGGACCAGCTCAAATCCTTTATCAACCGCATCGAGCGGCTGGAAGAAGAGCGTGCTGCGCTATCGGCGGATATCCGCGAGGTCTATTCCGAAGCCAAGGGCAATGGCTTCGACACCAAGATCATGCGCCAGGTCATTCGAATGCGTAAACTCGACAAGGCCGATTTCCAGGAACAGGAAGCCATGCTGGATTTGTATCTTACCGCTATGGACATGCGCTAGAATGGGCGCTTGTCTTTTGCCCGCCGAGTTCGTCGCGCGTGCTCGCGTGCATTAAGCACGCTCCGCGCGTCGCTACGCTGTCGCTAGCGACCCTGCTCGGACGGCCAAACCCCACGCGCCGAAACACATGGAACTCTGTAGGCGGCCACAAAATCGCCATTGGAGCGTTTGACAAGCCGGGATGCGGCGATACTCCTCCGGTTATGACTTCCTGTTTTTCACCGCCATCGTGGCGACGGTGATCTCGCTGGCCCCGGGGCTCGCGCATCTCTTTGAGTTGCCCAACAAATTGAGCCTGTCGCGTGAACAATATTTTACCGCGCAGCAGATCTATCGCGGCTGGGAACTGTTCGGCATCGCCGTCCTGATCCAGGCGGTTTCGCTGTCCCTGCTGGCCTGGCGGTCGACGCGCGAGCATTTCATTTTCCGCCCGGTCATGGCGGCGCTGATCCTGCTGGTGCTGGCCCAACTTCTGTTCTGGCTCTTCACGTTTCCCGCCAACAGCCTGACCGACAATTGGACCACCATCCCCGCCGACTGGGACATGCTGCGCCGCCAATGGGAATATTCCCACGCCCTGGGCGCCATATGCCAGTTGCTCGGCCTGTGCTGCCTGGTCGGGGCCCTGTTCTCCCGCATAAGGACCTCTGGTCGTTGATGGCGCGGGTCTTTTGCGCCCTGAGGGGTTCGTACGCTGCCGCTAGCAACCCTGCTCAGGTCACAAAATCCCTCACCCCACTGTCCAATTCCGCTAAGTTAACTACAAGGCACGGCGATGACCGCGCCATTTGAGGGGGAAACCATGCCGGACTTTTCGCTAGATCGCCGCGGCTTGATGATAGCCGCCGCCGCCGCGCCTGCCGTCCTGGCAGCGGCCACGCCCGCGATGTCGCAACCGCCGCCGGGCCGCGATCCCGCTGGCGGGCCCCCCACCCCGGACCAGCAGCGCCGGATGCAATGGTGGCATGAAGCCAAGTTCGGCATGTTCATTCATTTCGGCCTTTATGCCGCCCGCGGCCGTCATGAATGGGACATGGAAGACGAGGCCGTTCCCGTTCGCGAGTACGAAAAACTCACCACCGGCTTTAATCCCGCGCCGGGATCCCCTCGCAATTGGGCCCAACTCGCCAAGGCGGCGGGCATGAAATACATGGTGCTCACCTCCAAGCATCATGAAGGCTTCTGCAATTGGGACACCAAGCTGACCAACTACAATGCGATGAATTTCGGTCCCAAGCGCGATGTCATCAAGGAGTATGTCGAAGCGGCGCGTGCCGAAGGCTTGCGGGTGGGCTTCTATTATTCGCTGATGGATTGGCACCATCCCGATGGTGCCCGCTGCCAGGATGATCCCGCAGCCCGGCGGCGTTTTGTGGATTACACCCACGGCCTGATCCGCGAGCTGATGACCAATTACGGCAAGATCGACATCCTATGGTACGACGTGTCCTGGCCGCTCGATGCCGAGGGGTGGGAATCGGAAAAGATGAACCAGATGGTATTCGGGCTGCAGCCTGACATCATCGTCAATAACCGCAACAGCCTGGCGGGGGACTTTTCCACTCCCGAACAAACCATCCGGGCCGAAAGCGGCGGCCGTGCCTGGGAAAGCTGCATGACCCTGAATGACAGCTGGGGGTTCCAGCGGGCCGACGACAATTGGAAAACCCCGCGTACCGTTATCCGCAACCTGATCACCTGCGCCCGCGACGGCGGCAATTACCTGCTCAATATCGGGCCGGAGCCGGACGGCAGCATTCCGCCGGAAAGCGTGCGCATCCTGAGCGAGGTCGGGCAGTGGATGAAGACTGGGGGCAAGACGATCTATGCCGCCGATCCGTGCAAAGTGGCGCGCAGCACCTATGCCAATTTCACAAGCAAAGGCAACACGCTCTACATGCATGTGCATTTCTGGCCGGGCAGCGATGTCTCCATCTCCGGCTTGGGGCAAAAGGTTACTTCGGCCACCATCCTCAAGACCGGCCAGCGTGTGATGGTGAGCCAGGACGGCTTCCGCACGCTTTTGACCGGCCTGCCGGCAACAGCGCCGGACTCCCCCGTGACCACGCTGGTCTTGGAATGCGACGCCGTGCCGGTGCAGGACACCGACTATGTCCGCATCAATAAGCCAAGGGCGGGTGTAGGGTTGTGAGCAGTTCGCCAAAGGCGAACGAAATGGTCCAGTGGACCATTTCGAGCGAACAACGCCGCGAGCTTAGGCGAGCGGCCGGAGGCAGTCTGCACAGGAGGTCGAAATGGATAAAGTCCCAAATATCGGCCCGCTGGGCCAGATTGCGCGGCGCGTGAAAGACATCACTGCCGCGCGGCAATGGTATGGTGAGGTGCTGGGATTGAAGCACCTTTATTCCTTCGGCGACCTGGCCTTCTTCGATTGCGGCGGCACGCGTCTGTTTTTGTCGCAAGACGCAAGCCCCGACCAGACCGAGTCGATTCTTTATTTCCGCGTGCCCGATATCCGGGATGCGCATGTTGCGCTTATTGCCCGCGGCATTGAATTTACCCATGCCCCGCATATGATCCACCGCCATGACGACGGTACCGAGGAATGGATGGCGTTTTTCAAGGACAATGACGCCAGGCCGTTGGCGATCATGAGTCAGGCGAAGGCCTGATCAGCCGGCCCGCCGCATCTCGTTCTCTTCTTCCTCGGGCATATCGCCTTCCAGGCCGAATTCCTTCAGCTTGCGATAGAGCGTCGAACGCCCGATCCCCAGCCGGCGCGCCACTTCGGACATATGGCCGTTATAGCGGGCGATGGCCATGCGGATGATTTCCGATTCCATCTCCACGAATTTGCGGATATTGCCCGCCGCATCGGTGACGTTCAGGCCATAGGTGGAAGCGGGGGGCCGCACGGCAATCCCTTCGCTGGCGGGGCTCGGGGCAATCTGGCGCACCACCGCATCCATGCCCATCGCCGCGGCGATCTGCGGGAAATCGCAGACATCCAGTTGGGCGCCGTCGCACAAGACCACGGCGCGGAAGATCGTGTTTTCCAGCTGGCGCACATTGCCCGGCCAGTTGAAGCGTTCCAACAACTGGCTGGCTTGCGGCGTGAGGCCCGAGACCTGCTTGTTTTCCTCGGCCGCAAAGCGGGTGATGAAATGCCGCGACAAGGGCGCGATGTCGCCGGAACGCCCGCGCAGGGCCGGAACGGTCACGGGAAAAACATTCAGGCGATAGTACAGGTCTTCGCGGAACGCGCCCTCCCTTACCATGCTGCCCAGGTCGCGATTGGTGGCGGCGACGATGCGCACATCCACTTTCACCGGACGCTTGGAGCCCACGGGATCCACTTCGCCTTCCTGCAGCGCGCGCAGCAGCTTGACCTGCATGTCCAGGCGCAATTCGCCGATTTCGTCCAGGAACAGCGTGCCGCCATCGGCCTCCTGGAATTTGCCCAGATGCTTGTCGCTGGCGCCGGTGAACGAGCCTTTCTCATGGCCGAACAGGATGGATTCGATCAAATTCTCGGGGATGGCGCCGCAATTGACGGTCACGAACGGCTTGCCTGACCGCGCCGACGTGCCCTGGATGGCGCGGGCGACCAGTTCCTTGCCCGAGCCCGACTCGCCTTCTATCAGAACCGGAATGTCGGACTGGGCGGCGCGCTGCCCGAGCCGGATCACTTGCTTCATTTCCGGCGCGCTGGCGATGAGATCGTCGAAGGTGAGCTTGTTGTCCTGTTTCTTCTTCAGCTGCTTCACTTCGCCGGACAGGGTGCCGATCTTGAGCTGATTGCGGATGGAGACGGTGATGCGCTCCGGGCTGGCCGGCTTGACCAAAAAGTCATTGGCGCCCGCCCGCATGGCTTCCACGGCGGAATCGATGCCGCCCTTGGCGGTCAGCACGATCACCGGCAGGTCGGGCTGGGTGGGGCGCAGCTTTTCCAGCACTTCCAGCCCGCCCATGTCGGGCATGACCAGGTCCAGCAGCACCAGGGTGATCTGCTCGCCGCGAGGTCCGTGGATCAGGTCCAGCGCCGGCTGGCCGCCGGGCGCGGTCACGACCTGCATGCCGGAACGGCCGATCGCCGTTTCCAGCAGACGCCGCTGCACCGGATCGTCGTCCACCACTAGAATAGTCTGCGCCATGACCCCCGAAACCTCTCAAAATGAGACGGTATTTTGCGGCAGCACAGGTAAATGCGGCGTTTAAGCCTGTTCCTTTGCGGCACAGGCGGATGGGGCGGGATTCGATGGCTAATGGCGGCTCAACCAACCCGGAATGCGCCAGAAAGGGCCCCAAAAGGCCCGATAAAAGCGCTGCGGGAGAAGTCCCAGAAACCAAGGTTGCCGCGGGACGCGCCTTTGCTATATTCCGCCCCAATTCGGGGTGTCAGGCGCGAGCCGGGCGCCCCTTAAAGAAGGGGCCGTTATGGCGCACGAATCCGACTATCAGCCGGGATCCATGGACATCAGCGCCCACAAGAAGGCCTATCAGGGCTTTCTGACGGGCTCCAAATGGACCTTCGGGTTCATCATGCTGATCATGGTTTTTCTCGCGCTTTTCCGTACCCACGGCTAGGCCTTAAAGGCTTCCTCCATGCGCCTCGCGGTCCCGAAGGAAACTCGAGAGGGAGAAACGCGCGTCGCCGCGACGCCGGAGTCCGTGAAGAAATTCAAGGGGCTCGGGCTGGATGTGGTGGTCGAGGCGGGCGCCGGCTCCGGCGCCAAGATCTCCGATGCCGACTACACCGCGGCGGGCGCGATGATCGCACCGGATGCGGCCTCCACATTCCGGGACGCCGATATCGTCCTGAAGGTGCGCGGCCCCTCGGCGGCTGAAATTTCTCAGTTCAAGAACGGCGCGGTGCTGGCGGCGCTCCTGGCGCCCCATGCCGAGGGCGAGGCGATCCAGGCCCTGGCCGGCCAGGGCGTCACGGCCTTTGCCATGGAATACCTGCCGCGCATCAGCCGCGCCCAGTCGATGGATGTGCTGTCGTCCCAGGCCAATCTGGCGGGCTACAAGGCGGTGATCGACGCCGCTGCCACCTTCGGCCGCGCCATGCCGATGATGATGACCGCGGCCGGCACCATCGCGCCGGCGCGGGTGCTGGTGATGGGTGTGGGCGTGGCCGGCCTTCAGGCGATCGCCACCGCCAAGCGGCTGGGCGCTATCGTCAGCGCCACCGACGTGCGTCCCGCCACCAAGGAGCAGGTGGAATCGCTGGGCGGCACCTTTGTCGCGGTGATGGATGAGGAATTCAAGAACGCCCAGACCGCGGCCGGCTACGCCAAGCCCATGTCTGCGGAATACCAGGCCAAGCAGGCGGCCCTGATCGCCGAGACTATCAAGAAGCAGGACATCGTCATCACCACCGCTTTGATCCCGGGCCGCAAGGCACCGATCCTGGTCAGCGAGGAAATGATCGTTGGCATGAAGCCCGGCTCCGTGATCGTGGATTTGGCGGCATCCGCCGGCGGCAACACGCCTTTGTCCAAGCCCGACCAGACCGTCGAAGCCCATGGCGTCACCATCATGGGACCCAGCAACCTTCCGGGCGCGCTGTCGGCGGACGCGTCCTCGCTCTATGCCCGTAACCTGTTCAACTTCGTGTCGCTGATCGTGGACAAGAAATCGGGCGCATTGAACCTCGACTGGAATGACGAGATCGTCAAAGGCTCAGCAGTCACAAAAGATGGCGCGGTTGTGCCAAGGGGATAGCGATGGGAACTGAGTCGCACATCTCCTCTCCCCCTCCGGGGGAGAGGGTCAGGGTGAGGGGGGTGCATCCGCTTGGCATCTCTTCGACAAATTGCGTGCCTTTCCACCCCCTCACCCCGACCCTCGCCCCCGCGAAGCGAGGGAGAGGGAGGAGATCGCCATGGAAATGATCGATCCCTTTGTCTTTCGCCTCTCCATTTTCGTGCTGGCGATCTTCGTGGGCTATTTCGTGATCTGGGGCGTGACGCCCGCGCTTCACACGCCTTTGATGAGCGTCACCAATGCGATTTCCTCGGTGATCGTGGTGGGCGCGTTGGTGGCCGTGGCCGTGCCGGTGATCGGCTCTCAATCCTGGACCTCAAAAGCGCTCGGCTTTGTCGCCCTGGCGCTCGCCTCGGTGAACATCTTCGGCGGCTTCCTGGTCACCGCCCGCATGCTGGCGATGTACAAGAAGAAGGGTAAGTAGGCATGTCCTCAAGCAGCGTGGGACATAAAAGATGAAGGCCGATATCGCCGCCCTGCTTTATCTCGCCTCCGGCGTTCTCTTCATCCTGGCGCTGAAGGGCCTGTCCTCACCGGCCACCAGCCAGACCGGCAACCGCAACGGCATGATCGGCATGGCGCTGGCCATCGCCACCACATTGTGGGTCGCCAATGTCGCCGATGGCTTGACCATCGGCCTGATCGTGGCGGGACTGGCGATCGGCGGTACCATTGGTGCGGTCACCGCCAAGCGCATCCCCATGACCGCCATGCCGCAATTGGTGGCGGCGTTTCACTCCCTGGTCGGTCTGGCGGCCGTCTTGACCGCCGCCGCGGCCCTCTATTCGCCAGACGCGTTCGGCATCGGCACCGAAGGCATGATCCGCACCCAGAGCCTGATCGAAATGAGTTTGGGCACCGCCATCGGCGCCATCACCTTTGCCGGCTCCTTGATCGCCTTCGCAAAGCTCAACGGCAATATGAGCGGCACGCCCATCATCCTGCCGGCGCGGCATCTGTTGAACCTGCTGATCGCGCTGGTGATCGTCGGCCTGATCGTTTTCTTTGCCGCGCACCAGCCGCATTGGGCCTTCTGGGCGATCACCGGCCTGAGCTTTGTCTTCGGTATCACGCTCATCATTCCCATCGGCGGCGCCGACATGCCGGTGGTGGTGTCCATGCTGAACTCCTATTCGGGGTGGGCGGCGGCCGGCATCGGCTTCACCCTGGAGAATACCGCGCTGATCATCACCGGGGCGCTGGTGGGCTCCTCGGGCGCCATTCTGTCCTACATCATGTGCAAGGGCATGAACCGCAGCTTTATCAGCGTCATTGCCGGCGGTTTCGGCGGCGAAACG
Source organism: Rhizomicrobium sp. (assembly GCA_036270435.1). Lineage (GTDB taxonomy): Bacteria > Pseudomonadota > Alphaproteobacteria > Micropepsales > Micropepsaceae > Rhizomicrobium. The sequence goes on from DATBCP010000495.1 coordinate 9,430, forward strand.
GCTGCGGCGGCGGGGGCTTCCAAGGAAACCCGCCCCGTCAAGCAAGGCTCGGCCGACGACGCCGCCTTCATCATGAAAAATGCGGCTTCGGTCATTATCGTGCCGGGCTATGGCATGGCGGTGGCCCAGGCTCAGCATGCCGTGCGCGAAATGGCCGACAAGCTCAAAAAGGAAGGCGTCAAGGTCAGTTACGCCATCCATCCGGTGGCGGGCCGCATGCCCGGCCATATGAACGTGCTCCTGGCGGAAGCCAATGTGCCTTACGACGAAGTGTTCGAACTGGAGGACATCAACAGCCAGTTCGCCCAGGCCGACGTCGCCTATGTCATCGGCGCCAATGACGTCACCAACCCCAGCGCCAAAACCGATCCCAAGTCGCCCATCTACGGCATGCCGGTGCTGGATGTGGAAAAGGCCAAGACCGTCCTGTTCGTCAAGCGCGGCATGGGCTCGGGTTATGCCGGGGTCGAGAACGAGCTCTTCTTCCGCGACAACACCATGATGCTGTTTGCCGACGCCAAGAAAATGACGGAAGACATCGTCAAGGCGCTTGACCATTAGCGCGTCCAAGATAAGAGAAGCGCGCCTGTCTGCCGACGAGCCGGCGATCCTGTCCTTCATCACCGGGCTCCAGGACCATGAGGCGGCGTTCGAACCCGACCGCCGCCGCGACCCGAATTTCGCCATTGAACATTGGCGCGACCTGCAGCATCGCTGCGCGGAAAAGCACGGCATCATGCTGATCGCCGAGGACGGTGGCGCCCCGGTGGGTTGGGCCTTCGTCCATGACGACAAAGCCGAGCTGTTTGTTGTCGAACCGGAACGCAGCCACGGCTTCCTGGCCGAGCTGTTTTTGACGCCGCAAGCCCGCGGCAAGGGTCTGGGCCGCGCGCTGATTGAAGGCTGTGAGGCTTGGGCGCGCGAGCGGGGTCACAGGCTTCTCACCGTCGGCGTTCTGGCCAAGAATCCCACTGCCATCCGCGCCTATGAAGGCGCAGGCTATGCCCCCTATGTCGCGATCATGCGGCGGTACTTGTGAGAAAGGGGCTGAGATGGAGTATTACCATGGCTGGTTCGACCTGAAGCCCGGCGTCAAGGATAC
>DATBCP010000496.1:0-4103 GCA_036270435.1 Rhizomicrobium sp.
CCGTCTGAGGGGTGCGGGTTGCCGCTTGCCTCATCCTCTGCTTTGCTGGCCCCATAACAATAAAGGGCAGGGGGCATGGCATTCGCCGTTCGCAATCGCGTCGTCCTTTTCACCATGGCGCTGGCGGCCGTCACCTATCTCGACCGGGTGTGCATCTCCATCCTTGCGCCCAAGATCAGCGCCGACCTGGGCTTGTCGCGCGTCGAAATGGGCTATGTCTTCAGCGCCTTTGCGGTCGCCTATGCCGCCTTCGGCGTGCCGGCAGCCTGGTGGGCTGACCGCGACGGCGCACGTCGCGTGCTGGCGCGGGTGGTGCTGTGGTGGTCGGCTTTCACCATGGCGACGGCTGCCGCCTGGAATTTCCCCTCCATGGTCGTTATCCGCTTCTTGTTTGGTGTGGGCGAGGCGGGAGCCTGGCCGTCGGTGGCGCGTGTCTATTCCCGCTGGATTCCTGCCGGCGAGCGCGGACGGATTCAGGGAATCTTCTTCGCCTGCGCGCATCTGTTTGGCGGCCTGACGCCGCTGGTCGTGACAGCCATTGCTGGATGGCTGGAATGGCGGGCGATCTTTGTCGCTTTCGGGCTGGTCGGCGCGGTATGGGCGGCGGGCTGGTATGCCTGGTTCCGCGACGAGCCCCGCGAGCATCCAGCCGTTTCGGCGGAAGAGCGCGATCATATCGAGGCGACGCGCGGCTTGACTGGGACAAAGGCAGGCGGCAGCTGGCTGGCGGTGTTCAAAACCCCGACGGTGGCGCCGCTCTGTGTGCAGGCCTTCGCCAACAGCTATGGCTTTTATTTCTTCATCACCTGGTTGCCGACCTATTTGGGACAGGCGCACGGCATGAAGGGGGCTGAGCTTGCGGTGTTTTCCGGGCTGCCGCTGATGTTGAGCTTTGTGGCGGATCTGACGGGCGGTGAGGGGTCCGACAAGCTTGCACGCATTGTTTCGCTGCGCGCGGCGCGGCGGGTCTTTGGGGTGGGTGGCTATGTGCTGGCCGCCATCGCGATCTTCCTGGCCACGCAGCTGGGCAGCGGCTTTGCCGCGGGGCTGCTGATTGCCATCGGTGGCGCCTGCTCGATGCTGAGCCTGGCGCCGGCCTGGGCCAGCGCGGTTGATGTGGGCGGCCGTCGTGCCGGCGTAACCGCCGGAGTCATGAACACGGTCGGCCAGGTCGGAGGGATATTGAGTCCGATCGTCCTGGCCTATCTGGTCGATGCCACCAACAACTGGAATCTTCCGCTGCTGGTGCTGGCAGGAATCTATGGCATTGCCGGCCTCGCCTGGCTGATGATCAATCCGGAACAGCGGGTCGAGGGCTGAGCCATGACCGGATGGGGAAAATTTGCGGGCCTGGTCTGCGCGGTGCTCGCCGCGGCGTCGGAGCTGTTTCTATTCAACGCGGCCTTGGCACAGGATGCCGTGGAGGCAGGCCGCGCCCGGTTCAACATCCGCTGTGCCGGCTGCCACGGCCAGGATGGCCTGGGCGGCGAACGGGCGCCCGCCATTAAAAGCGGCTCAGAGCGAAACTTGGATGACCAAAGGGCTCTGCGGTCGCTGATCCAGCATGGAATTCCGGACAGGGGAATGCCCGCTTTCAATGTGCCCGCCGCCGAGCTGGACCAATTGATTTCCTTTGTGCAGTCCCGGGTGCTGCCCTTGAGCAAAACATCCGTCTCCGGGAATGCCGATGCGGGAGCCGCGCTGTTTTTCGGGACGGCGCGTTGTGCGCAGTGCCACATGGTCTGGGGCAGGGGAAGCGTCAATGGCCCGGATCTCACCGAAGCAGCCCGCAAACTGACCTTGGCCCAGGTGGAGAGTGCGCTGCTGCGTCCGCATCCCGGCAAGGGCTGGCAGATGGCACGTATGCGGTTGTCGAATGGACAGGCCATGCGCGGCTTTGTCCGCAATGAGAGCGATGCGGATCTGCAGGTGCAATCCTTCGACGGCCGCCTGCACATGCTGTCAAAAAAAGACGTGGCGCAGATCGACCGGGAGCAGGGATCGTATATGCCGGCCTGGACCGGCAGTTCTGAATCGATGCGCGATCTGGTCAAATTCCTGCAGCAAGCGCCGGAGCTGGCGGCGCATGCGCCTGGCCCGCAAGTCTTGCCGGGTGGGATAGCGTGGCAGGCCGTGGCAAAGCCGAGGTGGGGCGACTGGCCCTCCTATCACGGACAGCTCAGCGGAAATCGCTATTCGGAACTTGCCCAGATCACACCGACGAACATCCACACCATCGCACCCAAATGGATGTTCGCGGTACCGGGCCAGGGCAGCCAATCGCTGGAGGGGACGCCTGTCGTGGTCGATGGCGTGATGTACGTCACACGCGTCAACACCGTCATCGCACTGGATGCGCGAAGCGGCCGGATGATCTGGCAGTATAGCCGCCCGCCTTCCAAGAATCTGGTCGGTGACGCCGCCGGCGGGATCAATCGCGGCGTGGCAGTGCTGGGCGACCGTGTCTTTGTCGTGACCGACAATGCCCATTTGCTGGCGCTGCACCGGGTCAATGGCGCCCTGTTATGGGACAGCGAAATGGCGGATTCCCGGAAACACTATGGCGCCACCTCGGCGCCCCTGGTGGTGGGCAATCTGGTAATCACCGGCGTGTCCGGCGGAGACGAGGGCATCCGCGGCCAGCTGAACGCGTTCGATGCCAACACGGGCGCACATGTGTGGCGGGTCTGGTCCATCCCTGAAAAGGGCGACAAGGCCAATGGCTGGGAGGGTCGTGCCGCCGAGCATGGCTGCGGAGCCACCTGGTTGACCGGCACCTATGACCCCGAAACCGACACGCTGATCTGGCCCATCGGCAATCCGTGCCCGGACTTCAATGGCGACGAACGCAAGGGCGACAATCTGTTCACCGACTCCGTCCTCGCGCTGGAGCCGAAAACCGGCAAGCTCAAATGGCACTACCAATTCACGCCACACGACCTGCATGATTGGGATGCCACCGAAACGCCGATGCTGGTGGACATGACGTTCCAGGGGACGCCGCGCAAGCTTTTACTGCAAGGCAATCGCAATGGCTTCTTTTATGTGCTGGACCGGACCGACGGCAAGTTCCTGGCCGCCAGTCCCTTCGTCAAGAAATTGACTTGGGCAAAGAAGATCGCAGCTGACGGCCGTCCCGTCCTGGCGGAAGCCTGGCAGCCGACGGTCGAAGGAACCCAGATCTGCCCATCGATGGAAGGGGCATCAAACTGGATGTCCACCGCCTACCATCCCGGCACCGGGCTTTTCTATCTGGTGGCGCTGGAAAAGTGCAATGTCTTCAACAAAAATGGGGAATGGTGGAAACAAGGACAATCCTTCTATGGCGGCTCCGCGCGGCCGGTGCCGAGCGAGGCGCCGCGCAAATTCCTGCGCGCCATCGATCCTCAGACCGGAAGGATTGTGTGGCAATACGAACAGACCGGTCCGGGCGAGGCCTGGGGCGGCGTGCTCGCCACCGCCAGCGGGTTGATATTTTTCGGCGATGACGACGGTTCGTTCGGAGCGCTCGACGCAAAGAGCGGCAAACCGCTTTGGCATTTTCCCCTCAATGCCCGGTGGCATGCCTCACCCATGACCTATGCCGTCGATGGCCGGCAATATGTTGCGGTGGCGATGAATTCCAGCATTGTTGCCTTCGGGCTGCCGCAATGAGGCTGACGGAGCCTTCGGGCGGGACTAATATGGCGGGAGCGGAAATCCAGGGGGAACCGATGACAGCCCATACCAGCGAAATTTCCCGCCGCCAGGCTTTGGCGGCAATGGCGTCCGCCCCTGTCCTGCTGTCCTCGCCCGTTCTGGCACAAACCACCGCAAAACCGATGCGTGGCGTGATGCCCATCGTCGTCACGCCCTACACGCCGGATGGCGCGGTGGACTATGACGATCTCGCCCGGCAGATGGCATTTTACGACCATTGCGGATGCACGGGCGGCGCCTGGCCGCAAGGCAATGGCGATGTGCTGCTGCTCAGTAGGGACGAGCGCATGCGGGGCATGAAGGTCATTGCTGATGCCTGCCGCTCCACCCGGGTGGCGAGTGTGCTTGGTGTCCAGGCACCCACCAAGGCTGAGATGCTGGACTATGCCCGCTATGCGGAAACG
>DATBCP010000497.1:0-2850 GCA_036270435.1 Rhizomicrobium sp.
TTTTCGATTTCATCATAATAGGGATGGACGATCACGGTCTCGGTGCTGCCGTCGTAATCCCGGTCATAATAATAACTTTGCGCCTTCGCCACGCCGGCGCCGCACAACAGGGCGGCGCTGATCATCGCGGAACCGAACAGGGCGATCGTGCCTTTGGTCATGGCTTACTCCGTTCTCTGAACCTTGCCACAAGCAAATGAGGGAGATGAGGCGATCGTTCCCAAGGCTCCGCCATGGAACCGTGAGCCAGGTTCCGACACCCTTTTGCGCCCAATGCCGTCATGGCAGTGCCATCTTGCGGACATTTTTCAGGCTGTTTAACTGACAGTTCCTTTCCAACGGATTCAAGGAATACCAGGGATGTCGATATCCAAAAAAGGCGGGGGAGACGAACCGCAAAGCGCAAAAGTAAAACCGTTGTCGTCAATGATCGCATGCAGCACGCCAGATCAGGCGATGGAAGGCCTTCAGGCGCCATAAGGCGCAAATCCGCCAGAATTGTCAGCCCGCGGATCTGTTCTGCCGCCTCCGGCAGCGCCAAGCCCTCTTGCAATGGGTCTATGACAGCCGGAAAATCTGACGGCGCCGTTTCTCCGGCAAGGACATTGTGCTCTTTCGGAAAGCGGCAAGTAGGGGGAGCAAGACATGAAGCCCCACAGCGCGCGCCGCTTCGGATTTCTCGCGGCCGGTTTTCTGCTTGCTTTTCATGCGGCTCTGGCCGCCGGCAGCGGCGATATTGGTGCTCCTCGCTATGTCAACGATCCTTCCTGGCCCAAGCCATTTCCACATCATTGGATGATGGGCCAGGTCGGTGGTCTCGCCATCGACCGGCAAGACCGCATCTGGGTGCTGCAGCGCGCACTTGCCTATGCGGTGGACGAACAGGGCGCCAAGCATGACCTGGCGCCGGCCGACCGCATGCCGGCGGTGATGGTGTTCGACACCGAGGGCAACATCGTCAAGTCCTGGGGCGGCCAGGGTTATGTCAAGGATTGGCCGAAATCCGAACATGCGCTTTGGCTGGATGATGCCGGCAATGTCTGGATCGGCGGCAATGCGCCGGGCGATCGCCAAGTGCTGAAATTCAGCAATGATGGGCGCCAGCTGTTGGAAATCGGCATCCCCACCAACGCTCCGCGCAACAATGCGGACACCACCATGCTGGGTGAACCGGCCGGCATCGAGGTCGATAGCGCCGCGCATGAGGTCTATATTTCCGACGGCTATCTCAACAATCGCGTCGTGGTCTATGATTCCGACAACGGCAATTTCAAGCGCGGTTGGGGCGCCTATGGCATCGGCTTGGGCGAGATCGCCAATCCGCCCGAGCCCGGCGGCGAGAACGCCTCAACCCTTGGCCGTTATGTGCGCGAAGGGCCGGATTATGTGCCGGGCGAACCGCCGGAGAAACAGTTCCGCACCCCGGTCCATTGCGTGCATCTGTCCAAAGACGGTCTTGTCTATGTCTGCGACCGGCGCAATGACCGCATCCAGGTCTTCACCAAGCAAGGAAAATTCGTCAAGGAATTCCTGGTACATCGCGAAACACGGGACAATGGCTCGACCTGGACGCTGAGTTTCTCGCATGACCCGCAGCAGAAATATCTGCTGGTCGGGGATGGCATTAATCAGCGCATCTGGGTGTTGCGTCGCGCGGATGGCGCCGAAGTGTCAAATTTCGGGGAAGGCTATCTCCACTCCGTGCACCAGGCCGGCCTGGATTCCAAAGGCGATTATTATATCGGCGATGTGGGGGGTGCCGGTCCGCGTCCAGGTCCGGGCAATGGAAAGTCGGTGCAGAAGTTCGCTCTCCAGCCGCCCTGAGTCTCAGGATTTGAGGAATTTCGCCAGAACCACCGCGTGATTGATGCCGGGATCTCGCGCGCCATAGACCAGCGTGACCTTGCCTTTGAGGGCCCGCAGGTCATTCGCGGCGGGGTTGTGCTTCAATTCGGCGCGATAGCGCTTGGCAAATTCCCGGAAGCGTTCGGGCCTGTGGCCGAACCATTTGCGCAAGCCGGGCGAGGGCGCGATATCCTTATTCCAGCCGTCCAGCCCGGCTTTGGCCTTGCTGACGCCCCGCGGCCACAGCCGGTCCACCAGGATGCGCGTGCCGTCTTTCGGCGAAGGCGGATCGTAGGCGCGTTTGAGGACGAGGCTTCTCACGCTGTCGCAACGCGCGAAAGAGCTGGGAGTGCCATAATCCTAAAGCGCAATCTGCGAAAATCGGAATCGATTTTCCGGTAAATTGCGCGACAAACCAAGACACCAGAGGATGATCCGGTTTCAATGAAATCGGATCGTGCTCTAGTTCAGCTTCTCGCCCAGACCTTTGATGCTGTCGGCGATCAGGCCCTTGGCACGCGCCTCGTCCAACCGCTCGGCGATCAGCTTGCGGGCGGCGTTCACCGCGGTGTCGGCGGCCAGGCCGCGGATCTCGTTGAGCGCCTGGGCCTCGGCCTGGGCGATCTTGTCCTGGGCAGCCGCGGCCCGGCGCGCGATCTGCGCTTCCAGGGCGGCGCGGGCTTCCTTTTGATAGTCCGCCGCTTCGGCGGTCGCGGCGTCGATGATGCTGCGGGCCTCGGCTTCGGCAGTCTGGGCGCGCCTCTGATAGTCGGCCAGCAGGGCGGCGGCTTCCGCCCTGAGCCGCTTGGCCTCTTCCAGTTCGGCTGCGATCACCGCCGCGCGTTGGTCCAGCATCTTGCCGACCATGCCCGGCACGCCCTTCCAGACGAGCAGGGCAATGACCAGCACAAAGCCGACAGCGACCCAGAATTCAGCTTCGTGCAGCAATTCCATCTCTTAGCTTCCCATCGCGCGGGCAGCATCGTCCGCCGAGACCGTGTCGCC
>DATBCP010000498.1:0-3473 GCA_036270435.1 Rhizomicrobium sp.
CAGGACGATGATTGGGGGCCGGACACCTGTCAACGCAGGTGCAATGCAGCGAACAGGGCCGTGGATGGGGTTTCCGAGACCGCGTGAGGAACTGTCGCTGCTGGGCGGGAACGCGGCGTGTCTCCTATACAGCACTACCCCGCGCGAGAGAATTTGCGGCCTGAGCAGAGTGAGGCCCGGTTCGCGCGCATAGCGCGAACGAAATGGTCCGGTGGACCATTTCGAGGGCCGAACGCGCGGAGCATAAGCGACGCGCCGGGCAAACGGCACGTAATCACGTCAGAGCAGTGACGCAGGGGACGTGCGGAGCGGGATTGCCGTGGCCGCTCGCTCAAGCAGCATGCGTCGCGCGCCCTCCGCTTAGCTCCGGGCGTTCGACGCTCAAATCGATCCACTGGATCGATTTGCCCGGCTTCGCCGGTCGCGTCTCACCCTCTCACATCATTTTTTTGATGGTGAGAATGGCCGGGCCCATGATGACGACGAAGAGACACGGCAAGAAGAAAATGATCATCGGCACGGTCAGCTTGGCGGGCAAGGAGGCCGCCTTGCGCTCGGCTTCCTGCATGCGCATTTCGCGGTTTTCGGTGGCGGTGACGCGCAAGGCCGCGCCCAGTGGCGTACCGTATTTTTCCGCCTGGTTGAGGGCGGTGGCCACGGCCCTGACGCCGGCATGGCCGCAACGCTTGGCAAGATTGTCGAAGGCCATGCGGCGGTCAGGCAAATAGCTCAATTCGGCGGTGGTGAGCGCCAGTTCCTCAGCCAGTTCCGGCGATTGGGAACCGATTTCGCTGGCCACGCGGGTAAAGGAGCTTTCGATCGACATGCCGGATTCGACGCAGATCAGCATCAGGTCCAGCGCATCGGGAAAGGCCCGCATGATGGATGTTTGGCGGCGCTGGATCATGTTGTTGACGAATACGTCCGGCAGGTAGAAGCCGATCAGCGCGCCGACAAAGGCGGCGCCGATCTTCTGCAGCGGCGGCCAGCTCAGATGCAGGACCACGAACAGGTAGAACAGCGTGACGGTGAACACGATGAACGGCATCACGAAGCGAAAGAACATGAAGGTGATCAGGGGCGCCTGGCCGCGATAGCCGGCGCTGGCCAGCTTTTCCTTGGTGTTCTCGCTCTCCAGCATGGTGCCCAGGTTGAAGCGGTCGAGCGTCGCCTTCATGTAGGAAACCGGCTCGACCCTGAGGCTGGCTTTCTTGTTGAGCGCCGCATGATGCCTGGCGCGCAACTCTTCGCGCCGGCGGGCAACGGATTTGAGGCGGTCGTCCAACCCGCCGCGCTCCAGATACGGCACGCCCAGGGTCACCACCGTGGCAAAGGCAAAGATGCCGACAAAGAGGGTGATCAGGAAATCCTTGTCGAACAGGAGGGCCATCACATGATCCATCGCGGCCTCCTAGTGCTTGAAGTTGATCATCTTGCGCATCACCATGATGCCCGTGCTCATCCAGATCACGCAGCCGGCCAGCATCAGGTTGCCGGCGCGCTCGGTGAACAGTTTGGCGATATAGGCTGGCGTGGTGAGATAGACGATGCCCATCACGCCCGGCGGCAGCGAACCGATGATCATGGCGCTGGCCTTGGCTTCCGAGGACATCGCCTTGATCTTGCCCTGCAGGCGCTTTCTGTCGCGCAGCACCGCGGCCAGGTTGCCCAGGGCTTCCGACAGGTTGCCGCCGGACTTGGACTGGATGGTCATCACGATGGCGAAAAAGCCCACTTCCGCCGTCGGCATGGATTCCATCATGCGCTTCATCGCCTGGTCCAGGGTGACCCCGACCTTCAGACTTTCGACCATATTGTGGAACTCGACGCCCACCGGATTGGGGACCTCGCGCGCCACGATGCGCAAGGCCTCGTTGGTGGGCAGGCCCGACTTGACTGAACGCACAATGACGTCGATGGCGGTGGCGAAATTCTCGGTGAACTTCTTCTTGCGGCGGTTGGTGAGGAATCCCAGCACCCAGCGCGGCAGGCCCAATCCCACCACAAAACTCGCAGCGACGATCACCAGCAGATTCTGGTGCGTCAGGATCGCGAGGCCGGCAGCGGCGCATGCCGCTATGCCGCAAATGATCCAATAATCGCGCGGATTTGCCTTGGGGAAACCCGCCTGCTCCAGCCGCCGGCGCATGGTGGGCCGTTCCTGCTTGGCGGTGCGGTTCTTTTCCACATCCTTGAGCAGGGCGGCGACGTTCTTGCGCTTTTGGGCGGGATCCAGGGACACGCCGGAGCGGCCGCGCGCCGCGGCGGCGGGCTTGGCCACAGCGGCCACGCGCTTTTGGGTCTTCTCGTCGCCGCCGGTGAAGGCGAACGCCACGCCGCCAAGCGTCAAGGCAAACAGGACGAAAACCACGACAATCATTGATTGACCTTGTCGAGAGCGTCGGCCAGCTCTCTCTCCAGATTGTAATAGCGGGCGCGTTCCCAGAAGTTCGGGCGCACCACGCCGGTGCCGGTATGCTTGCCGCGCAGGCGGCCGGATTCGTCCTCGCCTGTCACCTCATAGGTCACCAGATCCTGGGTGATGACGACGTCGCCTTCGGTGCCGATCACTTCGGTGATGCGGGTGATGCGGCGCGAGCCGTCGCGCATGCGCTCGGCCTGGATGATGACGTCGATCGAGCCGACGATCATCTCGCGAATTGTCTTGGTGGGAAGCTGGAAGCCGCCCATGGTGATCATGGATTCCAGGCGCGACATGGCTTCGCGGGGAGAGTTGGCGTGCAGCGTCCCCATCGAGCCGTCATGGCCGGTGTTCATGGCCTGCAACAGGTCGAAAGCCTCGGGTCCGCGCACTTCGCCCACGATGATGCGTTCGGGGCGCATACGCAGGCAGTTCCTGACCAGGTCGCGCATGGCGATCTGGCCCTGGCCTTCCAGGTTCGGCGGACGGGTTTCCAGCCGCACCACATGCGGCTGCTGCAGCTGAAGTTCGGCGGCGTCTTCGCACGTGATGACGCGCTCTTCGGTATCGATATAGGCGGTCATGCAATTGAGAAGCGTGGTCTTGCCCGAGCCGGTACCGCCGGAGATCAGCACATTGCAGCGGCAGCGGCCGATCACCTGCAGCACGCGGGCGCCGTCGGGGCTGATGGAGCCGAACTTGACCAGGTCCTCCAGCTTCAGCTTGTCCTTCTTGAACTTACGGATGGTGAGGGTGGGCCCGTCCAGGCTGAGCGGCGGAGCGATGACGTTGACGCGGGAGCCGTCCATCAGGCGCGCGTCGCAAATCGGCGAGGATTCGTCGACGCGGCGGCCGACCTGGCTGACGATGCGCTGGCAGATATTCATCAGCTGGGCATTGTCGCGGAAACGGATATTGGTGAGCTGAACCTTGCCCGAAACTTCGATGAACACCCGGCCGGCGCCATTGACCATGATGTCGGCGATGTCGTCGCGCGCCAGCAAGGGCTCCAACGGTCCATAGCCCAGGACGTCGTTGCAAATGTCCTGCA
>DATBCP010000499.1:0-1702 GCA_036270435.1 Rhizomicrobium sp.
CCTCCATGCCGTGCCTGGCCAGGTCCTTGGCGTAGTTGGTGTTCACCTCATAGCGGTGGCGGTGGCGCTCGCTGATCTCGGTGGCGCCATAGACATCTGCCACGCGTGAACCAGGGACCAAAGCCGCCGGATAAGCGCCCAGCCGCATGGTGCCGCCCATGTCACCGTCGGCGACCCGCGTTTCCATCTGGTTGCCCTTGACCCATTCCGTCATCAGTCCGATCACCGGATGCTTGGGCTTGCCGATTTCGGTGGTGCCCGCGCCTTCCAACCCGGCCAGGTCGCGCGCCGCCTCGATCACCGCCATATGCAGCCCGTAACAGATACCGAAGAACGGCACCTTGCGCTCGCGCGCGAACTTGACCGCCCCGATCTTGCCTTCGGTGCCGCGTTCGCCGAAGCCGCCGGGCACCAGGATGCCATGCACATTCTCCAGGAAGACGGCGGCGTCCTCGCGCTCGAACACTTCGCTGTCGATCCAGTCCAGGTGCACTTTCACATTGTTGGCCAACCCGCCATGGGTCAGGGCTTCGGACAGCGACTTGTAGCTGTCCTTGACCTGCATGTATTTGCCGACCACGGCGATGCGCACATCGCCTTCGGGATTCTTCACCCGCTCCACCACCCGCTGCCAGCGCGACAGGTCGGGCGGCGGCGCATTCTCGATGCCGAACACCTTGAGCAGCTGGGTGTCCAGGCCCACATCATGATAGGCCAGCGGCACCCGATAGATGGTGTCCAGGTCCATGGCGGGGATCACCCGCTCCGCGGCGAGGTTGCAGAACAGGCCGATCTTGCGGCGGTCTTCCTCGGGAATGGGATGCGAGGTGCGGCACAGCAGGATATCGGGCTGGATGCCGATGGCGCGCAGCTCCTTGACGCTGTGCTGGGTGGGCTTGGTCTTGAGTTCGCCCGCCGCCTCGATGAAGGGTACCAGGGTCAAATGGATAAAGGCGGTCTGGCCGCGCCCAAGATCATTGTGCAGCTGGCGGATGGCTTCGAAAAACGGCAGGCCCTCGATGTCGCCAACCGTGCCGCCGATTTCGACCAACAGGAAATCCAGCCCATCGGTATCGGCCAGGACGAATTCCTTGATCATGTCGGTGACATGGGGGATCACCTGCACGGTGCGGCCCAGATAGCCGCCCCTGCGCTCCTTCTCGATCACCTGGCTGTAGATGCGCCCCGAGGTGACATTGTCGGACTTGCGCGCCGACACGCCGGTAAAACGCTCATAATGTCCCAGGTCCAGATCGGTCTCGGCGCCGTCGTCGGTGACATAGACCTCGCCATGCTGGAAAGGCGACATCGTGCCGGGATCGACGTTGAGATAGGGATCCAGCTTGCGGAGGCGGACTTTGTAACCGCGCGCTTGAAGCAACGCGCCGAGAGCGGCGGACGCCAGACCTTTTCCGAGGGAAGAGACCACGCCGCCGGTGATGAAGATTAACCGGGCCATGGGAGGTCAACATGGCGAAAAGAGATGCGCGCCTCAAGCGCAAAAACAGAAAAATTTTTACCCGCTGACAGATCCGCAAAAAACGCAGAACTACCAAGCCTTATCTACTGCGGCTTGGGCACCGACGGACCGATGGGCAGCGGCGCGGGCGCAGGCGCGCTCTTGGCCGGCACGGGCGGCGCGGCCGAATCGAGAATCGAAGACTCGTTCCTGCCATGCAGCGCCAGCAGGTTCAGCCCGATG
>DATBCP010000500.1:0-4961 GCA_036270435.1 Rhizomicrobium sp.
CCGGAATATGGCGTTCAGGATGTGCGCGGCGCGCTTCTGCAACAGGCGCGGATCGCCGGCATGACCGAAGAGCAGTTCAACACCTGCACCGCTGACGCCAAAGAGGAAGCGGCGATCAATCAAATCGCCAGCGACGGTCAGACCCGGTACAACATCACCGGAACGCCGACCGTCGTTGTGAACGGCAAGAATATGAGCCCCGGCGTGGTTCCCACGCTTGAGCAGATGCGCGGCTATTTGGACGCCGCGCTGGCCGGCAAGTCCTAGCCGCCGCCAACTGCACGAAACAAGGAGACGCCTTATGTCCCGCAGAACCTGGATCATTCTGGCCGTGGTGGTCGTGTTGATCATCGGCGGCGGGGCTTGGTACTTCTTCGGCAGCAATAGCGACATGCAGCCGGTGGGCCAGGCTTCCGCCTCGGGCGTGGTCTATGAGCCGCTTCCCACCGACCACACCTTCGGCAATCCCAAAGCCAAGGTGACGGTGATCGAATATGCCTCGCCCACCTGCCCGGTCTGCGCCAATTTCATGATGAATCTCTATCCCAAGCTGAAGAGCGACTATATCGACACCGGCAAGATCTTTTACGTCTACCGCACTTTTCTGCGCGGTCCCGACGATGCGGTGGCAGAGAAACTCGCCCGCTGCTTTCCTGCGAATAAATACATGTCCTTCACCGACTCGCTGTTCCGCAACCAATCGCGCTGGGACTATGAGTTCGGGATTCCTTCGCCGGACGGCGTGCATGCCGCGCTGCTTCAATTGGCGTCTGAGTCGGGCATGAGCGCCGCCGATGCCGATCGCTGTATCGCCAGCACCAAAGACGACGATGCGGTCAGCAAAGTGGGCGAAGACGGCCTCGCCAAATATGCCGTCAACGCCACCCCCACTTTCGTGATCAATGGCCAGGCGCAAGCTGGCTTCGAGAACTTCTTTGCCCGGCTTGACGCTGCCCTTAGAGGAAAATAAAGGCCTTTCAGGGCCTTAGCGGATTGGACCGGGGCGAGAATCTCTGCCAAAACACCCCTCGCAACTGGGAGCGGAGAAAAGATCCGTGTCGCGCAAAACGCTTTTTATCATCCTCGGCGTGGTTGTTCTGATCGCGCTGGCGGGAATCGGCTACAGTTTTGTGAATGAGTCGGGACAAACCAGCACGGCCGACGGAAAGGGCTATGAGATCCAGCCCACCGACCGCGTGTTGGGCAATCCCAAATCCAAAGTCGTGCTGATCGAATATGGCGCGCCCAGTTGTCCGGTCTGCGCCGCCTTCAATGTCCAGGCATTTCCGCAGCTCAAGGCCAATTATATCGACACAGGCAAGATCTTTTATGTGTTCCGCGTCTTTCCCCTGCGTGCAGATGACGGTTCCGCGGAGAAAATCGCCCGCTGTCTGCCTGAGGATAAGTACTTCGCCTTCATTGACCTGCTGTTCAAGAATCAACCCAAATGGGACGTGGAGTACGGCGTCCAGTCACCTGAAGGGGTTCATGACGGATTGGTCCTTTTGGGGCGCATCGCCGGCATGAGCAGGGAACAGGTTGACCAGTGCATGGTGAACAAGGCTGAAGACGATCGCATCAACAAGGTGGCTTCGGAAGCGGAGTCCCGCTACGGCGTGCATGCCACGCCCAGCTTCTTCCTCAACGGCACCAGCATCGGCTCGGGCAACATCCCGTACGACACGATGGCAAAACTCTTGGACACAGAACTCGCCAAGCAGCACTAGGCGAGCCGGCATAAGGACATAACAGTTGAAGTTCACACGTCTCAGGCTTTCCGGTTTCAAGTCCTTCGTCGAACCGACGGAACTGTTCGTCGAGCCCGGCCTCACCGCCGTGATCGGCCCCAACGGTTGCGGCAAGTCCAACCTGTTCGATGCCATGCGCTGGGTGATGGGCGAGACCCGCCCCTCCTCCATTCGTGGCAGCGAAATGGACGATGTGATCTTTGCCGGCAGCGCCGGACGGCCCGCCCGCAATGTCGCGGAAGTGACGCTGTTCATCGACAACAGCGACCGCAGCGCCAACGGCGCCTATGCCGAATGCGACACGATCGAGGTTTCCCGCCGCATCGAGCGCGAGGCCGGCAGCGTCTATCGCATCAATGGCCGCGACGTACGCCAGCGCGATGTGCAGATCTTCTTTGCCGATGCCTCTTCGGGCGCGGGCTCGACCGCCTTTGTGCGCCAGGGCCAGATCGGGTTGTTGATCTCGCAAAAGCCGTTGGCGCGCCGCGCCATCCTGGAGGAAGCCGCCGGCATCGGCGGCTTGCACCAGCGCCGTCATGAGGCGGAGCTGCGGCTGCGCGCCGCTGAAACCAACCTGTCGCGGCTGGAAGACGTCATCCGCGAAGTCGAAGGCCAACTGGCCAATCTCAAGCGCCAGGCACGCCAGGCCTCGCGCTATCGCAACCTGTCGGGCCATATCCGCAAGGCCGAAGCCCTGGCCCATTATCTGCGCTGGACCGCAGCCGAGGCGCGTGCCGCGCTGGCGGGCAAAGAGCTGGCCGCCGCCGCCGGACAGGTCGCCGCCGCCACCGACATCGCGGCGCGCGCCTCCACCGTCCAAAGCGATGCGGCCGCGCTCCTGCCACCGCTGCGCCAGACCGAGGCCGAACGCGGCGCGGCACATCACCGGCTGATCGCCCAGCGCGAACAGTTGGACGCAGAGGAAAGCCGCGCCCGCGAAGCGGCGCAGCGCGTCCGTCAGTTGATCGCGCAGGGCCAGGCCGACGCCGAGCGCGAACAGCTTTTGGAACATGATGCCGACAGCGCCCTGGCCGACCTGGAGCGGGAAGGCGGCGTGCTTGAGGCCGCGGCCGAAAATGCGGAAGCCGACCTCGCAACCGCCGCGCAGCTGGCGGCCGAGATGTCGGAGACGCTGGCGGAAACCGAAAGGCTGTTCGAGCGCCTGACCGCCGAACTGGCGGAATGGAATGCCAGGAAGGCCAGCCTGGAGCGTGGCCAGACCCTGGCGGTCGCCCTGCTCGACAGCAGCAAGAACCAGCTGGCTGACGCCCGGGCGCGCCTGAATGCCGCATTGGAAAGCGCCAAGGACGCGCCCGATGTCCAGGCGGCGGAAAATGAAACTGAACAGGCGCGCCGCGCCAGCGAAACCGCCCGCGCCGCCGCCGATGCGGCACGCGCCAACTTCCATGACGCGGAAGCGGCCGAGTCCGCGACGCGCGAGCCGTTGGAGGCTTGCGAACGCGAGGTGCAGCGGTTATCCGCCGAAATCAAGGCGTTGAGCGAATTGCTTCATCCGGAAGGTGAAGGCCTGTTCCCGCCCCTGGTGGATGCGGTGACGGTGCAGTCCGGCTATGAAAGCGCCCTGGCCGCGGCGCTGGGCGACGATTTGCAGGCGCCGCTGGACAATTCCTCGCCGCACCACTGGCGGGATCTGGGCGAGATGGATGCGATCCTGCCTCTGCCCATCGGCGCCAAGCCGCTCAACGCATTCGTCAAGGCGCCGGGCGCGCTCGACCGCCGCCTGGCCATGACCGGGGTTGTTTTCCCGGATCAGGGCGCGATGCTGCAAAGCCAGCTTCAACCCGGCCAAAGGCTGGTGTCGGCACGCGGCGATCTGTGGCGCTGGGACGGTTTTGTCGCCAGTGCCGATGCACCGTCCTTGTCGGCCGTTCGGCTTGCGCAGCGCAACCGCCTCACCGCCTTGGAAGAGGAAGCCGAAAAGGCGCGCGGCGAACGCGCCGGCCGCTTTGCCGATTTTTCCGCCGCCAAGGAACAGCGCGAAGCCGCACGCGAGGCCCAAAGGTCTGCCGAACAGGGCGAACGCAGCGCCGAACAGGAACTGATCGCCGCGCAAGACCGCGCCACCCGGACGGCGCGCGCTGCAGCCGAACGCGCTTCGCAACTTGCTTCGCTGGAGGCGGAAATGCGCCGGCTGGTCCAATCCGTGGAAGCGGCCGAGGAATCCCGCGCCGCCGCCGCCAGCGGGCTGGGCGAGCTTGGCGATGGCGTGCAGCTGAACCAGGACGTGGCCGATGCCCGCGGCAAGACCGCCGATGCCCGCACCCAGGCCGGCGAGGCGCGCGGAGCCCTGGACAGCCTGCGCCGCGAAGGCGAAGCCCGGCGGGCCCGTCTTGCCGCCATCGGTGACGAACGCGCGCGCTGGAATGGGCGCAAGAGCGATGCGCAGAACCATATTGCCGAACTGACCCGCCGCCAGGAAGAATTGGCAGGCGAACTGGCCCAGGCCGAACTGGTGCCGGAGCAGATGGCCGGCAAGCGCGTCGCCTTGCTGGACGCCATTGCGCTGGCGCAAGCCGCCCGCAACGAGGCTTCTGATGCGCGCCAGCAGGCGGAGACCGCGCTGGCGGAAGCCGACAAGCATGCCAAGGCGGCCGACGCGGCCCTGTCGGGGGCGCGTGAGGACCGTGCCCGCGCCCAGGCCCTGTCGGAAGCCGCCAGCCAACGCATCGACGAGCTGCGCACCCGAATCCAGGACGAATTGGAATGCGCCCCTGCCGAACTGGCCGAGCGCGCCGAGATCAAGGACGGCGAGGATCTGCCGCCCCTGGAACAGGCGGAGAAGCGGGTCGAACGCCTGAAGCAGGAGCGCGAGCAGTTGGGCGGCGTCAACCTGCGCGCCGAAGAGGAAGCGGTGGAACAGGAAGCCCGCTTGACCACCCTGGTGGCTGATCGCGACGACCTGGTGGGCGCCATCGATCGCTTGCGGCGCGGCATCCAGAGCCTCAACAAGGAAGGACGCGAGCGGCTGCTGGCGTCTTTCGAAAATGTCAACGGCAACTTCCAGCAGCTGTTCACCAAGCTGTTCGAAGGCGGCGAGGCCAAGCTCACCTTCACCGAGTCCGAGGACCCGCTGGAAGCCGGATTGGAAATCTTCGCCCGCCCGCCGGGCAAGCGGCTGCAGTCGCTGGGACTGTTGTCGGGCGGAAGTCATGATCCAACGATTCGTGGCGCGTCGGCAGCAATGCTGTAGTG
>DATBCP010000501.1:0-3796 GCA_036270435.1 Rhizomicrobium sp.
CTTCCTCGGCTTCCGTGCGGCCCGCCAGCACATCTTCGCCGCGAGCCTGGCGTTCCGCCTCGTCCTCGCTGCGCGCGACATTGACCGTGACGCTGACCTTCACTTCCGGATGCAGCACAACCGGGATGGTGAACAGGCCGATGGTCTTGATCGCCTGGCTGATGGAGACCTGATGGCGGTCGACCTTGTAGCCGGCCTTCTCCATCGCGTCGGAGACGTCGCGGGGCGATACCGAGCCGTAAAGCTGGCCGCGGTCGCCCGCCTGGCGGATCAGGACAAAGCTCTTGCCGTTCAGCTTACCGGCAATGGCGTCGGCGCCCTTCTTGCGTTCGGCATTCTGGGTTTCCAGCTGCGCTTTCTGGGCCTGGAAATATTCGCGGTTGGCCTTGGTGGCGCGCAGCGCCTTCTTCTTTGGCAATAAGAAGTTGCGGGCAAAGCCGTCCTTGACGCGGACCTCGTCGCCCATCTGGCCGAGTTTTTCGACTCGTTCGAGCAGGATCACTTGCATGGCCTAGGCCCTCACTTCACGACATACGGCAGGAGCGCCATGAAGCGGGCACGCTTGATGGCATTGGCCAGGATGCGCTGCTTCTTGTTGCTCACCGCGGTGATGCGGGCCGGCACGATCTTGCCGCGCTCGGAAATGAAGCGCTGCAGGAGCTTGACGTCCTTATAGTCGATCTTGGGCGCGTTATCGCCGGAGAAGGGACAGGTCTTCTTGCGGCGGAAGAAGGGGCGGCGGGCGCCATCGTCGCGGCCGCCACGGCCGTCGCGGTCGCCGCCACGTCCACCTTCGCGATCGCCACGGCCTTCGCGGCCGCCGTCACGGTTGCCACCGTAGCTCATACCAGGATCTCCTCAGCTTCGCCTTCGGCCTTGGCTTCGGGCTTGTCATCGCGGCGGTTCTTGTTCGAGGAAACGTCGAACTGGTCCACCTTGACGGTGATGTAGCGCAGCACGTCCTCGTTGATCTTGAGCTGGCGTTCCAGCTCGATCACGGCCTTGGATGGCGCGTTGATGTTCAGCAGGACATAGTGGCCCTTGCGGTTCTTCTTGATGCGGTAGGCGAGACCGCGCAGGCCCCAATATTCCTGCTTCTCGATCTTGCCGCCCTCGCCTTCGACGATGGTTTTGAGATGGGTGGCCAAGGCGTCCACCTGCTGCGCGCTGATATCCTGGCGCGCGATCAGGAGATGCTCGTAAAGAGCCATCTGCACTCCCTTTCATTTCGTCCGCGGAACGAAAGCCGGAAGGGTCCGACAATTCGCTTTGGCTCGTCCGGGCCGCGCGACCATCGCGCCTACCCCTGTTTGCAGGGGCCCCGGCCGACTACGGCCGTTTGAGGGCGCGGTCTATAAAGAAAAGCCGGGCCGGGAGCAAGTTGGACGCGACGTCCGAAAAAATTCTTATAATATCAAAGACATGTGGAAAACCTCCGCCGTCCCAAGGCCGTGCTTGTAATCCGCAAACCGCTGGCTGAGGCTCAGGCCAGAGAGTTGGGGGACAATGCAAAACAGCACAATTGAGGCGGCCCCGCGCCATGCCGCCGAGCCATCTCCCGACCTGACGCTTCAATCCGACCGCATTTTGAATCGCGCGGCCTGGCGGCTGATCCCCTTCATGTCGCTGATGTATGTGGTCAGCTTTCTGGACCGGGTGAACATCTCTTTCGCCGCGCTGACCATGAATCGCGACCTGGGCTTTTCGCCGGAGGCCTATGGTTTCGGCGCCGGGGTCTTTTTCTGGGGCTATTTCCTGTTCGAAGTGCCGTCCAACCTGATGCTGCAAAAGGTGGGGGCCCGGTTTTGGATGTGCCGAATCTGCGTCACCTGGGGCCTGTTGTCGATGCTGACCGCCTTTGTGCGGGATCCCATCAGCTTTTCCGTCCTGCGTTTCCTGCTGGGCGCGGCGGAAGCCGGCCTTTATCCCGGCATGGTCCTCTACATGACCTTTTGGTTTCCCTCATCCACCCGGGCGCGGTTCATCGCCCTGTTCCTGGCGGGGGTGCCGCTGTCCAATGTGATCGGGGCGCCGATTTCCGGCTGGCTGCTGAATCTGAGCGGCCATGGCCTGCATGGCTGGCAATGGATGCTGATCCTGGAAGGAATCCCATCGCTGATCTGCGGTGTGGCGACTTTGTGGATTCTGCCCGACGGTCCGCGCCAGGCGAAATGGCTGAGCGAGGAGGAAAAGCGCATTGTCGCCGCCAGGCTGGCGGCCGAGCCGCCCGGCGACCTGCATGGCTTCAAAGAGATGCTGCTCGACAAGCGCATATGGATTCTGATGATCCCCGATTTTTCCATCGTCATCGGCATCTACGGTCTCAACCTGTGGCAGCCCCAAATGGTCAAGGCGATGGGCTATTCCAATATCGAGACCGGCTTCATCGTCGCGTTGCCCTATCTGCTGGCAATGGCCGCGATGGTGGCGCTGGGCGCTTCCAGCGACCGCAGCGGCGAGCGCGCCGGGCATGTCGCGTTCGGCGCCATGATCGGCGCCATCGGCATGGCGGCGGCCGTGCTGTTGGTCAATCATGCGGCCGTTATCGCCGCCCTGTGTCTGGCCTGCTGCGGCATGTATGCGGCGTTGGCGGTGTTCTGGACTTTGCCGGCTTCAATGTTGCGTGGTACCGCGGCAGCGGCGGGGCTGGCGCTGCTCAACAGCTTTTCCAACCTGGGTGGTTTTTTTGGACCCTATCTGATGGGCTGGGCCAGGCAGACCACGGGCAATTTCACCTTGGGGATGCTGGTCTTGTCGGCGATGCTGACCCTGGCGGGGGTTTCGGTGATCGTGATTGGGCAAAGATTTTTCCCGCGCCTTGACTCTGTGAGGCCCTCTTGATTTGTCTCCCCCCGCAATGACTCGCGCATTTCTTTTTCCCGGCCAGGGCAGCCAGAAGGTCGGCATGGCCAAGGACTTGGCCGACGCCTTCAGCGCGGCCCGCCATGTGTTCCAGGAAGTGGATGACGCGCTCTCCCAAAAGCTGTCCAAGCTGATGTGGGAAGGGCCGGAGTCCGATTTGACCCTGACCGAAAATGCCCAACCGGCGATCATGGCGGCGTCCATCGCCATTGTGCGCGTGCTGGAAAAGGATATGGGCCTGGAGGTCGCCAAGCATGCCACTCTGGTGGGGGGGCATAGTCTTGGGGAATATTCCGCGCTGTGTGCTGCGGGTGCATTCACCTTGGCGGACACCGCGCGGCTGCTCAAGAGTCGCGGCCAGGCGATGCAGTCGGCCGTGCCGGTGGGCGAGGGCGGGATGACCGTCTTGATTGGCGCCGAGATCGAACAGGCGGAAGAGGTGGCCAACGACGCCGCTGCCACGGGCGGTGTTTGTGTCGTCGCCAACGACAATGCGCCCGGCCAGGTGGTGCTTTCCGGTACCCTGGATGCGCTGGGCCGCGCGGCTGACATCGCCAAAGCAAAAGGCATCAAGCGCGCCATGCCGCTGGCGGTGTCGGCGCCCTTTCATTCGCCGCTGATGCAGCCCGCCGCGGAGCGCATGGCCGAGCAACTGGGGCGAATCACCATCCGTCCTTTGGCGGTCCCGGTCCTGGCTAATGTCACGGCAAAGCAAGCGAGCGATCCCGATCATGTCCGCCAGCTTCTGGTGGAGCAGGTGACGGGACGGGTACGCTGGCGCGAAAGCATGCTGGCGCTCAAGGACTTGACCGTGGACACGACAGTGGAATTCGGCGGCAACAAGGTGCTGACCGGCATGGTCAAGCGCATCGATCCTTCGCTGCAGATGGTTACCCTTGATACTCCCGCCGATCTCGAAGCTTTCGGAAAGGTG
>DATBCP010000502.1:0-1662 GCA_036270435.1 Rhizomicrobium sp.
TTTGGAGCCGCCGCGATCCGACTCGAATGTGATCTGGCGCCCGTCGGGTGAGAAGGACGGCGCGCTGTCGATCGCGGGATCGGTGGTGAGGCGCTGGATGGCGCGCGAGCGCAGATCCATCACATAGATGTCGGAATTGCCGGCACTCTCCAAGGTCATGGCGACGCGATTGCCGTCGGGCGAAAAGCGCGGGCTGAAGGTCATGTTGGGAAAATTGCCCAGCATCTCCTGCTTGCCGGTTTCGATGTCGAAGAGATAGACCCTGGGCTTTGTGCCGATATAGGACATATAGGCGATCATCTGCGCCGTGGGATTGAAGCGCGGCGTCAGCACCATGTAGCTGCCATTGGTGAGGAAAATCGGATTGGCCCCGTCCTCGTCCATGATCGCCAGCCGCTTGACCCGCTTGGTGGCAGGACCGCTTTCCGAAATGAAGACGACCCGGGTGTCGAAATAGCCCTTTTCGCCGGTGATCCGCTCATAGATGGCGTCCGACACCATATGGGCGATGCGCCGCCAATTCTCCGGCGTGGTGAAGAATTGCAGGCCCAGCATTTGGCTTTCGCCATAAATGTCCCACAGCCGGAAATCGACCCTGAGCCGCCCATCCGGCTGCGTCACCACCTGGCCCGTCACCAACCCTTGTGCGGTGAGGCTGCGCCAGCTGGCGAAAGTGGGCACCTTGTTGATGTCGGTGACGTGCTCGACAAAGCCCTTCTGGTCCAGTGGCCGAAACAGGCCGGAGCGCTCCAGATCGGCGCGCACCACGCCGGCGATATTGGCGCCGGCTTGGGGATCGCCGATGAAATCGGGAATGGCGATGGGCAAGGGCTGGATATTGCCCTGGGTGACGTCCACCTGCAGCGCAGCATGGGCAGGGGCTACCGAAAGAACCGCCAATGCGGCGAGCAGAACTAAAAATCTCTTCATGCCATTCTCCTGGCGAATATTAAAAGCCACCAACATGGCTCCAACATGGCAACCGGCTTATTGTTCCATGATGCGATACTGATCAAATCCTAAACGGTTGATTCCACCCTATTGTCCCGCCATTTCCCGCGGATCGAATCCCAGAGGATTAATTTCCCGCCACAGAGCATAGCGGTCCGGCGGCAAACGGTAGGGCTGGCATTGATAGATTGCGCGGCTGGCGGCTTCCGAGGCGGCGCGGGTATAGCTGTTGCCGGCAGCCTGGGCCGCGGTGCCCGGTGTCATCTGCACCCGCCCCACCGTTCCGTCCGGATTGAGGCTGAGATCGAAGTACACCACCAGGTCGCCGGCATTCGGCGCGCCGGTGGGCGGCGACCAGCAGCGGCGCATCTGGCTTCTCAGCGCATCTGCCAGGTCGGCAGTCATCATATTGCCCATGCCGACGCCCTGAATCACCCGCGGTCCTTCCTTGGCGGTCTTCACCGGCTTTTCCGGCGTGGTCAGCTTGTTGAGCAGGGCGTTGAAATCCTGCTGGGCTTCTTTCTTGCTCTGGACCGGCTTGTCCACCGGCGGCGGCTTCTCCTTCAGGACCTCGAACTTGGGCATCGGCGGCTCGGGCGCCGGCTCTATCTCCTGCATCCGCGGCTCGGGCGGCGCCTCGACCGCCGGTGGCGGCCTGTCCAGCTTTTCCGGCTCCGGCGCGGGCGGAGCCTGGGCCGTGACATTGGTCCG
>DATBCP010000503.1:0-5905 GCA_036270435.1 Rhizomicrobium sp.
ATCATTGGATAGCAATTCTCGGCCGGATCCACCCGCACGTCGAACAGCACCGGCTTGTTGACGCTGATCATCTCCCGGATCTTGTCGTCCAGTTCGGACGGCTTGTCCGCCCGCAAGCCGACACAGCCAAAGGCGTCGGCCATCTTGACGAAGTCCGGCAGCGCCTCCGAATAGGAATGGGAATAGCGCTTGCCATGCAGGATCTCCTGCCATTGGCGCACCATGCCCATATATTCGTTGTTCAGGATGAAGATTTTGATCGGCAGGTCGTACTGCATCGCCGTCGACATTTCCTGCATGGTCATCTGCACACTGGCTTCGCCGGCAATGTCGATCACCAGCGCCTTGGGATGGGCCATCTGCACGCCCACCGCCGCCGGCAGGCCATAGCCCATGGTGCCCAGGCCGCCGGACGTCATCCAGCGATTGGGCTGTTCGAACTTGAAACGCTGGGCCGCCCACATTTGGTGCTGGCCGACTTCGGTAGTGATGAAAACATCCTTGTGGCCCCGGGTCAGCTCATAGAGCCGGTCGATGGCATATTGCGGCTTTATGATCCGATCGGAGTTGCGATAGGACAGCGACTTCTTGGCCCGCCAGGTATCGATCTGTTTCCACCAGGCCTTCAGCGCCTCGGCCTGGACCTGATAGCGGCCGGCCTTCCAGACCCGGATCATCTCGCGCAACGCCTTGGCGGCATCGCCGACAAGGCCCAGATCGACCCGCACGATCTTGTTGATCTGCGAGGGATCGATATCCAGATGGATCTTCTTCGAACCCGGCGAGAAGGCACTGACCTTGCCCGTGACACGGTCGTCGAACCGCGCCCCCAGATTGATCATCAGGTCGCAATCATGCATGGCGTGATTGGCTTCCCAGGTGCCGTGCATACCCACCAGGCCCATCCATTCAGGCCGCGAGGCCGGAAAGGCGCCCAATCCCATCAAGGTGGAGGTGATGGGAAAACCGGTCAGGTCCACCAGCTCGCGCAGCAACCTTGAGGCTTCCGGTCCGGAATTGATGATGCCGCCGCCGCTATAGATGAGCGGCCTCTTGGCGGCCGCCATCATCTCCACCGCTTTGGCGACGAGATCCCGGTCGGGATCGGTCTTGGGCCGCCAGGTGCGATGATGGATGGCGTGCGGACCGTGATAGGCGCCGGATTGGAACTGGACGTCCTTGGGGATGTCCACCACCACGGGACCGGGACGGCCGGTGGTGGCAATCTCGAAGGCTTCATGGAGGACACGCGCCAGATCGTTTACATCCTTCACCAGCCAATTGTTCTTGGTGCAGGGACGGGTGATGCCGACGGTGTCGCATTCCTGGAAGGCGTCGGTGCCGATCAGGTGGGTGGGGACCTGGCCCGTCAGCACGACCAGCGGAATGGAATCCATCAAGGCATCGGTCAGGCCGGTGACGGCATTGGTGGCGCCCGGACCGGAGGTCACCAGCACAACCCCGGGCTTGCCGGTCGAGCGGGCATAGCCTTCGGCGGCATGGACCGCGCCCTGTTCGTGGCGCACCAGCACATGGGTGATGCCTTCGACCTTGAACAGCGCGTCATAGATGGGCAGCACCGCGCCGCCGGGATAGCCAAAAATATGGGTGACGCCCTGGTCCTTGAGGGCGCGGATCACCATCTGCGCGCCAGTCATGGTTTCAGCGGTGCTAGCCGCCTGGTCCCTTGTCAGTGTGTCGTCCTTGTCCATCGTCCGTCCCTCGAAATTCAATGCTCGTAACCGCACCAAAGATAAAGGGGCGTTTCCGCCCCTTGCTTGCCACGACCGCTATGCCGCGCGAAGGATCAGCTTCGCGTGCAGAGCGGCTTGATAATTACGAGCATTCTGTCCATGGCGGCGGAACCTAAAGATGCTGCGGTGCGGCGTCAAGCAACTTCATGCAGATATTAGCCCATATTGTGTAACAATATTGCTAATAAGCGGGTCAAACCAGATATAATGTGGCATACGGTGGCGAAACCACGTCATCTGGCGCTTGGCAAATTGACGCGTCGCAGTGATGGCGGCGTCCGCCGCCTCGGCCCTGGTCAAAGTTCCCGCCGCCAAGGCTTGCAGAGGCCGCAGACCCAACAATTTGGCGGCCGGCAACGCAGGGTCCAGGCCCTGAAGTTTTTGTGCCTCATCCAGGGCGCCCTCGTCCACCATCGTCTCGAAACGCGCGGCGATGCGGGCGCGCAAGTCGGCGCGCGGCGGGTCCAGCACAAAGGCGGCGATCCTTTTGTTCTTCAGCACCGCTTCGGCGGCCGCACTTTGCCACGCCGCCAAAGGTCGTCCCGTTGCCTCGAACACTTCGAAAGCCCGCAACACACGTTGCGGATCGGTGGCGCGCAGGTGCGACGCCGTCAGCGGATCTCGATCGGTCAGCTTGGCATGCAAAGCCTCGACACCGATATCATCAAGCAAGGCACGCGCCGCATCGCGGATTTCCGGCGGTGTTGGCGGCACCTCCGCCAAGCCGTCGGTCAGGGCCATGAAATACAGACCGGTGCCGCCGACAAAGATCGGCGTGCGTTGCATCTCGCGCGCCTCGGCCAGGGCTTTGAGGACATCGGCGCGCCAACGGCCGACCGAATAACTTTCCGCGGCGCTGACATGCCCGAACAGCAGATGCGGGACGCGCGCCTGGTCCGCTGCGCCGGGTTGGGCGGTCAGGATCGGAGCCTCGCGATAGACCTGCATGGAATCGGCGTTGATCAGCACGCCGCCAATCTGTTCCGCCAGGCCTAAGGCCTGGGCCGACTTGCCGCTGGCGGTGGGGCCTGCAATAAGGACCGCGTCAAAACGCAACGTCTTTGCCTTTCATTTGGGGCACAATGTTTGTTCTGAACGTCATCGGCAAGGGCGCGGACCCTGCACTTTTCGCGGACCTTGGCACGGATGCGCCGAAATTCCTGTCGCCGGACCATGCCTTCGACTTGCCGGTTTCCGACGGCACGGCGCTGGCGGCAGCACGCGCCCGTGCACAGGGCCGGCCCCTGGATATCAACCTCGTCGCCACCGCGCATCGCCGCAAGAAGCTCCTGGTCGCCGACATGGATTCCACCATCATCACTGTGGAATGCCTGGACGAGCTGGCCGACATGGCCGGTTTGAAGCCCCAGATCGCCGCCATCACCGAACGCGCCATGCGCGGCGAGCTGGAATTCGAGGCGGCGCTGAAGGAACGCGTCGGCATGCTCAAGGGGCTGAAGCTGGACGCTTTGGAAAAAACCTATGCCGAGCGGGTCAGGCTCGATCCCGGCGCCCGCTCGCTGCTGGCCACCATGCGCGCAAATGGCGCCCACACCATGCTGGTGTCCGGGGGCTTCGGTTTCTTCACCCGGCGGGTGGGGGAAGCGGCGGGGTTCCATGCCGAGCGCGGCAACACGCTGTTGGACGACGGCGTCGCGTTGACCGGCGAAGTGGGCATGCCGATCTTGGGGCGCGAAGCCAAACTGCAAGCGCTGAATGAGGCCGTCGCGGCCCTGAGAATCGATTTCGCGGAAAGTCTTGCGACGGGTGATGGCGCCAACGACCTCGCCATGATTCAGAAGGCCGGGCTTGGAGTCGCCTATCACGCCAAGCCTGTGGTGGCGGAAGCGGCCGGTGCCGCGATCAATCACAATGATCTTACCGCGCTACTTTATCTGCAGGGCTATGGCGATAGCGAAATCGTGCGGATTGATTAGCACTTACTGTCATTCCCGGCCGAGCAAAGCGCAAGCTTCGCGAGGGGAAGGGAACCCAGGTGGTAAGACCAGACCCAGTCTCTCCACCTGGGTCCCCTTCCCTCACATCGCGGCTTGCGCCGCTATGTTCGCCGGGGATGACAACCTAATTCAGCCGCAGCCCCACATAAGTCATATCCCCACCGCGGTTGATCAGCATCAGGATGGAGTTCTTGCCCGCCTTGGCATCCGCATCCACCCGCTTGGTGACGTCGTCGGGCGTCTTCACCGCCTGACCTGCCACTTCCACGATCACGTCCCCGGGACGCAGGTTCTTTTCCGCGGCCGAACTCCCGGCTTCCACATTGGTGACGGCCACGCCCTGGACACCGGCGCCGATCTTGAACTTGGCGCGTGCGCCCGCGTCCAGCGGACCCAGCGACAAGCCCAACTGGGTCAGCTTGGGCTGGTTCTTGACCGGTGCCGGCGGCGCCTTGACCGGCTTGTCGACCTTGGCGTCATCGGCCAGCTTTTGCACCGTGATCTTCACGCTCTGCTTCCTGCCTTTGCGCAGCAGATCCATGTTGACGGTCTTGCCGATGGGCGTGTCGGCGACAATGCGGGGCAAGGCGCGGTCGTCGGCCACGGGCTTGCCGTCAAAGGCGGTGATCAGATCGCCATTCGCCACACCGGCCTTGGCCGCCGGACCGCCGTCGGTGATGCCAGCCACCAGCGCGCCTTGGGTGGTGGGAAGACCCAGGCCTTCGGCGATTTCCGAAGTTACCTGTTGGATGCGCACTCCGATCCAGCCACGCCGGGCCGAGCCGAACTGGCGAAGCTGTCCCACAACCTCGCGCGCCAGGTTGGCGGGAATGGCGAAGCCGATACCGACGCTGCCGCCGCTGGGGGTGTAGATCTGGGAATTTATGCCGATGACATTGCCTTCCATGTCGAACAAGGGACCGCCGGAATTGCCGCGATTGATGGGCGCATCGGTCTGGATGAAATCGTCATAGGGTCCGGCGTTGATGTTGCGGTTGCGCGCCGAGATGATGCCGGCCGTCACGGTGGAACCGATGCCGAAGGGATCGCCGATGGCGATCACCCAGTCGCCGATCCGCGCTTTCTCGCTATCGCCGAACTTGGTGGACGGCAGCGGCTTTTTGGGCGCCACCTTCAACAAGGCCAGATCGGTCTTGGTGTCGCGGCCGACCACTTTTGCCGGCATCTGGGTGCCGTCCTGCAGCGAGACGGTGATCTGGTCGCTATCCTCGATCACATGGTTGTTGGTGACGATATAGCCCGACGGATCGATGACAAAACCGGAGCCCAGCGACGTGACATGGCGCGGGGTGTTGGACTTGGGGCCCAGAAAATTCTTGAACAGGTCCTCCAGCGGCGATCCCGGCGGCAATTGCGGCATGGTGTTCTGCGACGGCGCTTTCAGGGTCTGGCTGGTGGAGATGTTGACGACGGTGGGCAAAAGCTTGTTGGCCAGGTCGGCAAAGGAATCCGGTGCGGGCCTTGCCCAGGCCGGCGCGGCGAGCAGAAGCGTCAAAAGGGCGAACAGAATTCTAACGGCAGGCATGTCCATTCCACGGGGAGGAATCGATGCCAGTCTAATGAGGGACCGAGGGAACAAACAGGCAAAAACCCGCCCCTGACGTGGTTTTTTGGTAAGCCCTTCGCCTACTAGGATTTCCGGGCAACGAGAGCTATATCCGGCCAATGAATGTGGATCGCAACGACGTCTTGAAGGCGCTGGACCAGGTCATAGACCCGGTCAGTGGGCGCAGCGTGGTGCAGCAGGACATGATCCAAGGCCTGGTGGTCAAGGATGGCCATGTCGGCTTTGTGCTGGAAGTGTCGCACGCCCGCGGGCCTCAGTCCGAGCCGTTGCGCAAAATCTGCGAGGCCATGGCACTGGGCGTGAAAGGGGTGAAATCCGTCACCGCGGTGCTGACGGCACATGAGGATCATCCCCAAGCCGGCTCCGCCCCGCAGCAACCGCATGACCATCATCACCGCCCCAAGTCCGCAGTACACCGCCAGGCACCACCGCCGCCGAGCGGCATTCCCGGTGTGAAGAACATTATCGCGGTGGCCAGCGGCAAAGGCGGGGTAGGCAAATCCACCGTTGCCGTCAATTTGGCGCTGTCGCTGTCCCGCTTGGGTTTGGGGGTCGGACTGCTGGATGCCGACATCTACGGCCCTTCGCTGCCGCGGCTGCTGAAC
>DATBCP010000504.1:0-2705 GCA_036270435.1 Rhizomicrobium sp.
AGGCCGCGGGCAACCTCGCGGCCATCGCGGTCTTTTACGACCACAGCGTCGCCCCGTTCGAAACGCCCGTCGATCTGGCGAATGCCGGCGGGAAGCAGACTTTTGCCATCCTTGAGGGCGCGAACCGCGCCGTCATCGATCACCAGCGTGCCTTCCGGGCGAAGCACGCCGGCGATCCAGCGCTTGCGCGCGGCGGCGGGGGTGACGGAGGCCTTGAACAGGGTGCGGCGTGCGCTAGCCGATAGAACCGACAGCGGATTGAGCGTCTCGCCCTTGGCCAGGATCACATCGCAGCCGGCACCCATGGCGATCTTGGCGGCGATCAGCTTGGAGGTCATGCCGCCGCGCCCGAAACCGGAGACGGAACCGCCCGCCATGGCTTCGATCTCCGGTGTGATGGCGGCGACTTCGGCAATATGGGCGGCTGACGGGTCGCGGCTGGGATCGGTGGTATAGAGACCGTCAACATCTGACAGCAGCACCAGCCGGTCGGCGCCCATCATGGAAGCAACACGCGCAGCCAGCCGGTCATTGTCGCCGAATTTGATCTCGGCCGTGGCCACGGTGTCGTTTTCATTGATCACCGGCACCGCGCCGAGCGCCACCAGTGTGCCCAAAGTTGCGCGAGCATTGAGATAGCGGCGGCGTTCCTCGGTGTCGCCGAACGTCAATAACACCTGCGCCGCCACGATTGCGCGCGTGGCCAACATGTCGGCATAGGCTTCCGCCAACCGCACCTGGCCAGCCGCCGCCGCCGCCTGGCTTTCCTCCAGCCTGAGTTCGCCGGAATTGAGCTTGAGCAGCCTGCGCCCCAGGGCGATGGAGCCGGAGGATACCAGAACGACGTTGACGCCTTGCTTTTTCAGGCCGGCGATATCGTCACAAAGGGATGACAGCCATTCGCGGCGCAATTCGCCCTTGGCGCCATCCACCAGCAGCGCGGAGCCGACCTTGACCACCACCAACCTGGCACCGGAGAAAACATCGCTCATCGACGTTGCTTCTTTTTCGTCCGTTGCGCCGTCTTGCTCATCGCTTTGGGCTTGGCCTTGGCCCTGCCGGCCTGCGGTTTTGGTTTGGGATTCGCGACCTTGGCCTTGGGTTTGGCGTTGCCGAATTTTTTGGCTGCTTTTGCGTTGACCCTTGCCTTTGCAGGGGGCGTCGTGACCTTGCCGGTCGCCGGCGCGCCTTCCGCGTCCTTGGACACCGCCGCCCTGGCCTTGGGCACGACAGGCGCGTTGAAATTGACCGCCTGCCGTTCGGCGCGGCTCCTCGGTGCCGGAGCCGGACGCCCATATCTGGCTTCTTCCGCGCGCTCTGCGCGGCGGCGGTTGACCTCGCGCGCCATCGCCCGCAGCACGGTATCGATGCCCTCGCCACTGACGCCGGAAATCACATGCACTTTGTGACCGCAGGCTTTCTCCAACGCGGCGCGCTTCTTTGCCAGCTGCGCCTGGGGAATGGCATCGACCTTGTTCAGCGCCACGATTTCGGGCTTTTCATCCAACCCGTGGCCATAGGCCTCCAGCTCGGCGCGAATCGTCTTGTAGGACTTGGCGACGGCATCACCGGTGCCGTCGATCAGATGCAGGATCGAAGCGCAGCGTTCGGCATGGCTTAGGAAACGGTCGCCCAGGCCCACGCCTTCATGCGCGCCTTCGATCAACCCGGGCAGGTCGGCCAGCACGAAATCCGTCTCATCGATCTTCACCACCCCCAATTGCGGCTCCAAAGTGGTGAAAGGATAGTCCGCGATCTTGGGCCGGGCCGCGGAAACACGGCTGAGGAACGTGGATTTGCCTGCATTGGGCATGCCGATCAATCCGGCATCGGCGATCAGCTTCAGCTTGAGGATGAAAATCCTTTCTTCGGCGGGCTGGCCGGGCAGCGCGAATTCGGGCGCCTGGTTGGTGGCGCTTTTGAAATGATAATTGCCAAAGCCGCCATTGCCGCCCTTGAGCAAGCGATAGCGCATGCCGGGCTTGTCCATGTCGACGATCAGACTCTCGCCGTCTTCCTCATAGACCTGGGTGCCGACCGGCACCTTCATGACCGCGTCAGCGCCGCCGGCCCCGGTCATCACCTTGCCTTTGCCGCCTTCGCCATTCTTGGCCTTGACGTGCTGTTGGAAGCGGTAGTCGATCAAGGTGTTGAGATTTTCCACCGCTTCCGCAATCACGTCGCCGCCGCGCCCGCCATCGCCGCCATAAGGTCCGCCATATTCGATGAACTTCTCGCGCCGGAAGGCGATGCAGCCGTTGCCACCGGCTCCACTGGCTGCATAAACCTTCGCGACGTCGAGAAAGCGCATTTCGGACCCTACTTCTTTTCTTGGTCGCTCCCGCTCGCGCGGACGCTCCTATGCGGCCTGTTTTCGCAGGAATTCGGCCCGCGTCAACAGCATGTCATGGCACAGGACCGCCATGCCACGGGCGCGGCAATCCCGCATCGCCGAACCGTTATGGCGCGCGCCCAGCTTGGCCAGCACGTGACCGCTGGCCGGATTGTCGTAGAACCAGCCGGCATGGACGGTTTCCAGGTCCAGCGCTTCGAAAGCGTAGGTTACCAGGCGGTGCGCCGCTTCCGTGGCATAGCCGAATCCCCAGAAAGGCTTGCCCAGCCAATAGCCAAACTCGTAATCGTCCTCTGCATGGAGCCCGATCATGCCCAGGAACATGAGGTCGCCCTTGCGCTGGATCACGAAG
>DATBCP010000505.1:0-6205 GCA_036270435.1 Rhizomicrobium sp.
AAGCAAAGGTCGCGGGCTTCCAATGGGCATCTTCTGGCAAACAATTTTCCGCCACGGCACGGTCCGCCAGCATTCAGGCGACAGCATCATCTCTTTCGGCTGGCTCTGTGCTGATGGCGCCGCAGGTTGAACTCGCTGCGCGCGATCTCAAGCTCGCGTCGGGGGAAAAGGGACTTGATGCGGGTGGCGATTTTTCCGTCTCCGGCAGCGCAGGATTTGACGCCGCGCTGGCTGCCTTGCAGGCTGTCGATTCATCTCTTGCCAGTGCCGTCCGCCAGAACCTCAAGCGCCTGACGGTGAATTTTGCCGGCCATGCCGAGCAACGCGGCAAGATGATGCAATTCGCGCTGGCCCAGCCGGCCGTGATCAGTGGTTCGAAGGGCGGCAGCCTGCGTCTTTCTTCGCTCAACCTGTCGGGCGGCCCCGACGGTGTGCGTGCCACTCTGGATGCGGAGTTGAAGGGCCCAAACCTGCCCACCGCCAAGGTGACGGTGAAAAACCTGCTGTGGAGCGGTGGCGGCTTCACCAGCAAGGCGGCCTTTTCCACCCATTTCGATTTCGCCATGCTGCGCGGTGTTGACCTCGCCGGGCAGGGGACTTTGTCCTGGCAAAATGGACAATATGCCTTCACGCCATCGGCTTGTGTGCGGGCCGCGCTGGTCGCGTTCCATTCCGGCGCCAGTGATCTGGCCAAGACTATCCAGGGCGATCTCTGCGCGCCGCCCCAACAGCCGTTGCTGACCGGTGAGGGCATTGGCTGGACCCTGACCGGCGAAGCGCGCAACGCATCCGCCGATTTGCCGCTGGCGACGGTGCATGCGGAGAAAGTCAACGCCAAACTTGCCTTTGACGGCGAGGGGGCGCCGCGCAAAGGCACTGCCACCGTCACCGCTGCCGAACTGCTCGACCGTGCAGCCAGCCTGCGGTTCAAGCCGCTGACGGCGACGGGCACAGCCTCGTTGGACAAGGGTATCTGGAGCGGCCGCTTCGCGGCGGCGGAACCGAAAAATGCCGCTTTGGGCGAGGCGGTGTTTACCCACACCATGGCGACCGGCATTGGCACCGCGCACATCAACGCGCCGCATATCACCTTCGCGCTCGACAAGCTCCAACCTGCAGACCTTTCGCCCCTGTTGGTGGCGCTGCGCCGTGCCGAAGGCAGTGCGGCTCTCACCGGCGACATCGATTGGACGCGGGACGCGATCACCAGTCGGGGCAAACTTACGGTTTTAAGCCTGGATTTCATGACGCCCCTGGGCAAGGCCCATGCGGTGAAAAGCGATATCGTGCTGACTTCGCTGTTGCCGCCCGCCAGCGCACCTGGCCAAGGCCTCACCATCTCGCGCATCGACTGGACCCTGCCCCTTAGCGCCGTGGATGTGCGCTTTGGCTTTGGTCCCACCACAGTCCAGATCGCCAAAGCCGATACGGACATTGCCGAAGGCCATGCCAGCCTGGGCGCTATCACGCTGTCGCTGGCCAATCCCGGCCCTGTCGCGGGCACGGCGGACATCAAGGGAATCTCGCTCAATTCACTGGTCGCGGCCTCCAACCTGGGCAGCAAGGTGAAATTGCAGGGCAAGGTCTCAGGCCACATCCCCTTTGCCATGACGCCGGACGGTTTTCGCATCACCAACGGCCATGTCGCCGCCGATGGACCTGGACGCTTGTCAGTGGACCGTTCGCTTTGGGCGCAAGGCGAGGCCGCCATCAACAGCAATGCGGTGCAGGATTTCGCCTACCAGGCGCTGGAGAACCTGGCCTTCGAACAGATGACGGCGGAGTTGAATTCCGTTGCCAATGGCCGGCTGCAGGTCGTCTTTCACATCAAGGGCAAAAGCGATCCGCCCAAGCCGCAGACCGCCGATGTGGCGATCACCGATATCATCAACGGCACCGCACTGTACAAGCCTGTGCCGCTGCCCAGCGGCACGCCTATCGACCTAACCCTGGATACCTCCCTTAATTTTGACGAACTCTTGAAGTCCTATGCCGAAGCATGGTCAAAGAGTCTCAGTCCGGAGGGGCGGCCTGGTGCCGCGGTTTCGAAGTTCGCTCAATAATTGATATCAAGCTCTGGGCGAACGTCGAAACCGAAGCGGCACCAGGATTAAATGAATTGCCAGTGTCCTTCGATTTCGAAATTCGCCCGGTACCTGATATAGGGATTTGCGAATTTCGAAATCGGACATTGGCCGCAGTTGGAGCCGCAAAACCATGAAGCAGATGTTTTTCGCCGCTTGCGCGCTGATTGCGCTGGGCGCCTGTACGCCGACTATCCGGGTCGAAGTCGCCCCGATCAATATCTATGCCAAGCTGGATGCCGATGTGCGGGTCAGGCTGGACAAGGAAGTCCAGACCGCCATTCAGCAAAATCCTGATTTGTTTTAGTCTGAAGGAAGCCCGATCATGAGCAACTTCAAGCCCGCATTTGCAGCTTTCGCCCTGATGCTGCTCACGATACCGGCCTTTGCCGATCTTGCGGCCGACAAGGCCACCGTCGATGCCGCCAAGGCGGCCGGCAAGGTGGGCGAACAGGCGGACGGTTATCTCGGCATCGTGAGTGGCGCCGACGGCAGCATCACGGCAGCGGTGAATGACATCAATGCCGGGCGTCGCGAGGTCTATACACAGACCGCTACCAAATCCGGCGTGTCGCCGGATGCCGCCGGCCAGGCAACCGGCGCCCAGCTGATCGCCAAGGTGCCGGCGGGCCAGTTTTTCAAGCCGATCGGCGGGGCGTGGACTAAGAGATAGTCACGCCAGATCCACCGCCACCACTTCGTGCAGGCGGATGCGCGGCACTTCCACCACCAGGCGGTTGCCGTTGCGTGACGATTTGGGCACGGCGCCGCTTTCCAGCAGCTTGACCGCGCCGACTTTCGCCCCGGCCGGAATCTGCAGCGACACGGTGTAAGGACCGGCGGGCATCATCTCGCGATAAGGGCCCTTCATCATCATCGGGTTGTTCATGTTCACGACATGCGCGGCCAGCGAATTCTTCTGCCGCCAATAGGCGGTATCCACGATTCCGGGACCGGTCACCGTCATGGGCGAGGGCTCATCGGCTGCCCATTCCACGGCATTCTTCAGCAGCACAAAATGGTCGGACGCCAGCACTTCCCAGAAGGTGCGATCCAGGTCCATGGGGAAATAGACCACCCGGCCCTTGCCCACCTCGCGGCAGAACACCATCGGCGTGTCGGTCTGCAAGGTCTCGGTATAGACCCGCTCCATTGGCAGGTCGGGATAGCTGGGCACCAAGGTCAACGGTTGTTTGGTACCGTCACGCGGCTTGACCGTGATCTGCTGGGTTGCGGCGATGATGCGGGGCGCGTCTTCCAGCCCGTGGGTCAAGGGATGGGGATGGCGCGGCGTCAGGTAGCTGTTCTTCACGCCGTTTTCCGTCTTGACATAATCGCAGCCGAACAGGTCCGCCAGACCGAAATTGGCGCGCCGCTTGCCCAGCTCGTCATAGAGTGACGTCTCGCCGGTGGCGACGATGCGCCCGCCGGCCATGACATAATCACGGATCTGCTGGCATTGCTTGTCCGACAGTGCTGCAATGTCGGGCAGAACCAGCACGCGGTAGCGGGCGATGTGCGGCGGTTCCAGCTGGCGGTCGTCCGCCATTTCAAATGGAATGCGCGCTTCCACCAGCGCCTGGTAATAGCCGTTCTGGGAGTCCGTGACGCGCTGGGCCGCCCGCACGCCGTCGCCCGCCGTAAAGGCGGTGCCGCCGGCGGTGAAAATGCCGGACTGGGTGGAATTGACCATCGCCACCCGCGCCAGGTTGGCGGTGTTGCGCATATATTTGTCGTTGGCGTAATGCCATTGGAAGATCCTGGTCACCGGCGCGACCCAGCGTGGATCGAAGATGCGGGCGTTGAATTTGCAGTACCAGGGACGGAAACCCTGGGCGATGCCGGAATGGGCCCAGGCTTCCAGCTCCGGCCCGCGCTGCACCGAATCCTTCCAGCGGTTCTCGTCCTCGATGCCGACATTGAACAATCCGCAGACCGGCAGGTCCTGCATATAGGCGCGCACCTGCTTGGCGTATTTGCCCATCGCCCAAACGGGCGTCGTGCCGCTGCGCCCCTGGCGGTCCACCGCCACGATCGGGATCACGACATTGTTGGGATCGTTCATGCCGCCATTGTGGCTGAAGAAGCTGTCCTTCTTGGACGCCTTGACCGTGTCGTCCCACAGCTTGAACTGTTTCCAGCGCATGTCGGCATTCCATTGGATATAGGCCTTGCGCTGCGGATTCTGCGGATCATTGGTGGTGGGTAGCTCCATGCCGGTGGCGGCGCGGAATTTGGTCTTGCAGGTATTGCAATAGCACATGCCGCTGCCCGCCCAGCGATTGCCGAAGAAGCCTTCCGGCTTGTAGGTGTCGGTGATTTCCGTCAACACCGCCGGCATGAAGTCGAACATGAAGCCGCCATTCTGGCAGGTGACATACATGTCGGTCGCCGCCCAATGGCGGCGTGGCTTGCCGTCTTCCGTGCAGGCGGCCCATTCGGGATGGGCGGCAAAAGCCTCTTCGCTCATGGCGTGCGGATCGATGCGGGCGATGACGCTCATATTCAGGGCGCGGGCGCCCTTGACCATCTCACCGAACATGTCGCGGTCGCCGAGATATTTGGCGCGCTTATGCAGCGGCACTTTGGACGGATAGAAGCAGATGCAGCCGCCCGCCGACAGGCATGCGGCCTCGACATGGGTCTTCTTGAACAAGTCGAACCAGAAATTGGGATCGTAGCTGGGCGGGTCGTCTTCGGTGAATGCGACCTGCGCCCAGCGCATGGCATTGTTGGCCCAGGGCAGGCCCGCCATGTCGCCGGTCATGGCGAAAGCGGGCGCCTCGAACGGCGCCAGCGCCAAAAGGCCGCCCGCCCCCAGCAAAAGGGCGTCACGCCGTGTTGCATCCCGTGTGCCGTTTTCAGCCATTTTCCGCTCCCTGCTACCGGCCTCGTTTTAAGCCGCATTGTCAAAAGCGGCAATTCACGCTTGACTGAATGGCTTAAAATTACGAGGAAATCGTGCGCCAGCCGGGTCTTGCCGCTCTGTTCCTTGTCTGGTCGTCATGGTGCGCCCAGGCCGCCGACATCACCGTCTATTCACCCGGCATTGTGAACGGACCCTTGCGCAAATTGGCGGAAGCATGGACGGCGGAGACCGGCAACAAGGTCGCCTTCGCAGGCAACAATGTCGGGCGCATCCGCACCGCCGTTTCCACTGATGCGGTTCCGGCCGATGTGGTGGTGGCGCCCACCAGCGACTTCCGGGATTTCGCGCCCAAGCTGGCGCCCGGCAGCGAACGTCCGCTGGGCCGCATCATTTTCGGCATCGTGGTCAAGGCGGGTGGTGCGCATCCCGACATCTCCACCCATGCGAAATTCGTCGCCTTCATCAAAAAGGCGGGCGTGCTGGCCTTCGCCGATCCCAAGGTGGGCAGCCTGACCGGCGGGATGGTGGAAGAGATGCTCGAGCGTCCGGAATTCGCCGGCGTCGAGCGGCGTCCCATCAAAGGCATGATCGGCGATGCCATTGTGCGCGGTGACGCGGAATTCGGTGGCGGGGCCATCACCGAGGAGCTGATGGCCCAGGGTGCGGAAGTGGTGGGGCCGTTCCCCGACGAATTGGGTCTGCATGTCGATATGTCGGCGGCGGTGCTGAAGGTTTCGACCAAGGCGAAGGATGCGGAGGCGTTCCTGCGCTATGTCACCCGGTCCGAGGCGGCGGCGGTGTGGAAGGCGGGTGGAGTTGTTGAAACTCCCACCAAATAGCTAGAACGGTTTCATCCCTTTCGCCATCCAGGCCGCCCTGGCTTCCGGGCGCGTCAAGAATTTGATGAAGGCCAGGGCATTCTTCTGATCGGCGGAGCGTGACGACACCGCCAGTATGGCGTCCATATGGCCGCCCAGCTCGACGGGGAGCGGCGCCACCAGGTCGATCGGCGGTTTGTTGAGGATTTCCGGTACAAGTTGGATCGCCATGTCGCCTTCGCCGCGCGCCAAGGCAGCGGCACCTTCGCCTTTGGCTACGGGCACCACATGCACGCCGGCAAATTCCGGGCGCTTGAGGATGCCGTCGATGATCACGCCCTGCATGGTGCCGGCCTTGGGGTCGTTGACCTCCACCGCTTGCGCCGATTTCAACACTGCGGCCAGTTTCTCGACCGTGGAAATGTCCGGCTTTG
>DATBCP010000506.1:0-8043 GCA_036270435.1 Rhizomicrobium sp.
ATCGAATTGTTTGGAAATTCGGCCGACCATAATTCCTTGCCCGTGCGGGAATCAAAAGCGCGGAAGGTTCGGTCGGTCGTGGCTCCCGCGAAAAGGACGCCTCCGCCGGTCACGATGGATCCGCCGGCATTGGGTGCGCCGCTCCTTGCCCCGATTTCCTGATCAATAAGAAAAGCACGAAAAGGACGGACGCGCAGCAGGATGCGCATGAAAGGCCTGCCCCCGGGTTCTGTTCTGGGATGGACCTTGGGGCAGAATTCGCACGCATGATTTGATATCGGGATTGCAGATCGTCTCGCAACCTGCGTGCCGCCGCCGAAAAGGACAATACCGAAAAAATGTTCCGCTGCGATAGGTAGTTTTTATAGCAGATGGGCCCATTGTGCTGGCGATCTTGCGTTGCAACACGGCAATAGCCGCTTGTTGACGTTTCGCCCACTTTTCTCTCTGCTGCGGCAAACGGGGGATGCCATGCGGTCGTTCCAATCGTTCGCCTTGGCGATAGCTGGGCTGTTGCTCGCAGGACCGGCCCAGGCGGCCGATCCTTGGCTGGGGGTTTGGGGATTCCCACCCATACCGGTGCCGGCCAGCGCGAAGCCAAAGCCTGTGACGCAACCCGCCAATGTGCCCGTGCCACCCCTTTTGATCGAAAATCCCGGCGGCGTGTCACTAGTCGATCCACCCGCCGACCTGGGCGATTTCACCATGCGTCAGTTGGTGCGTGTGTCGGCGGCGGGCAAATCCATCCGGCTGCACTTCAGCAATGAGGATGGTGATGAGGCACTGGTGATCGGCACGGTCCATGTGGCGAAAGCCGGACCGGACGGTTCGGCATTGCCCGGAAGCGACCGCGTGGTGCGTTTTGATGGTAAGCCGGGCGTGACCATTCCATCCTGGGCGCCCTATGACAGCGATCCCGTCGATGTGGACGTGGGAGCCTTGGACCGCCTGGTCATTTCCATTTATGTGCCCGGCCCGGCGCGGCGGTCCGGCCACATACTCTATCAATATGCCTCGCCGGGTGACCAAACCGGGTCCGCGTCACTGCCGGCGCAGAAACTGATGCGCCTCCCTGCGCTGGTGACGCGGGTGGATGTCGCTCCAATCGGGGCCGGAGGCTCGATCGTTGCGCTGGGCGATTCTATAACCGAGGGGGCTCATTCCACCGTCAATGCCTTTCGGAGCTGGCCTGACCGGCTGGCCGAACGGCTGGCAGAGCGGCATGCACCCTGGTCGGTCGTGAATGAAGGGATCGGCGGCAACCGCCTGGTGCGGCATGTCACAGGCCCAAATGCCTTGGCACGCATGGACCGCGACGTGCTGGCGGTGCCCGGCGTGAAAATCGTCGTGCTTATGGAAGGCATAAACGATATCGGCCGCACCTTCACACCGGAAGCGGAACAGGAGCCGTCGACGCTTGAACAGCTGGAAAGCGTGGTGCGCCAGATTGTGGGACGCGCGCACGACCGGGGCCTGATCGTCTGGGGCGCCACCCTGACGCCTTATGAAGGCGCGCATTATTATGCGCAAGCCGGTGGCCAGATGCGGGCCGCATTCAATGATTGGATCCGCAACGGCCATGTCTTCGATCAAGTGCTGGATTTCGACCAGGCGCTGCGCGATCCGGCGCATCCCAGCCAAATGGATGCGCGCTTTGACAGCGGCGACCATTTGCATCCGAACGATGCGGGCTATGCCGCAATGGCGGCAGCAATACCGTTGCCACCTTAGGATCCCCCATGCGGAAGATCGTCGCGTTGCTGATTGCATTGCTGGGGCTTGTCATCCCTCTCTCCGGTTCGCCCGCAAGCGCCGACGTCAACCGGACCGGCTGGGGTGAGACGCCCGATCGCAAAAAGGTCGATCTTTATACCTTGACCAACGTCAATGGCATGACGGTCAGGTTGTCCACCTATGGCGCGGTGATCCAAAGTCTTGAGATTCCCGATCGCCGCGGCAAAATGGCCGACATTGTCCGCGGCTTCGATTCCCTTGCCGGCTATCTTATTCCCGCCAACAGCCATATCGGGGCGGTGATCGGGCGCTATGCGGACGACATCAAAGGCGCCCAATTCACCCTGAAAGGCATTAGCTATCATCTCAACCCCAATACCGCCGCCGGCAACACGATTCATGGCGGGGTGGCCGGTTTCGACAAGAGGGTTTGGCAGGCGACGGCGCATGACGGCCCGGCTCCCAGTCTGGCGCTCCACTATATTAGCCCGGATGGCGAGGAGCATTTTCCCGGTCGCCTGGACGTTACCGTCACTTATACGCTGCAAGCCGACAATGTGTTGCGGCTGGACTATCGCGCCACCACCGACAAGCCCACAGTGCTCAACCTGACCAACCACGCCTATTTCAATCTCAAGGGCCACGACCAGGGCGATGTTCTGGATCACCGCCTGACGATGATGTCGGACGTTGTGAATTTGGCGGATGAGAACCGGTTGGTCACGGGCGCGACGGAGCCTGTCAAAGGCACGGCATTCGATTTCACCAGGCCAATGCCCATCGGCCGGCACATCAACGACACCGACATGCAGATCGCCAGCGGCCCCGGTTACGACCAGAACTTCATCCTGCGTGGCCGGCCAGGACGGCTGAGGCTGGTCGCACGCGTGGAGGAGCCGCAGTCCGGCCGGGTGATGGAGGTCCTGACTACACAACCGAGCATCCAGCTCTATACCGCCAACGGCGCCAAGCCCCTGCCGGGCGGCAAGGGAGGCGCAACCTATTTTCAACACGGCGCCTATTGCCTGGAGACGGAGCATTATCCCGATGCGCCGAACCATCCCGACTTTCCGACTACGGAATTAAAGCCCGGCACGACCTTCCATGAAGTCACGCTGTTTCGCTTCCCCAAGCCGAAATAAAGACGACCGTGGCGACGTTGCGCCGGCCGTGCCATAATCTCTGCCAAGCGGATGGGAAAATCCGTCAAGCCGAAACCAACAAACGCGGGACAGCGCGGGGAGGACCGAAATGCATCGGCGCGATTTCATGATGGCGGCGGGCGCTGCGGCGATGAGCGCGAACGCAACAGACGCCAGCGCCAAACAATTCCCCTTTCCCATCATCGACACCCATGTCCATCTCTATGACCCCACGCGCCCGCAAGGCGTGCCGTGGCCGGGTCCCGAGCAACCGGCCAGCATTTACCGGCGCTTCCTGCCGGCGGACTATCGCAAGATTGCCGAACCCTTCGGCGTGGTCGGCCTGATCGAGACTGAGTGCAGCCCCTGGGTGGAAGACAATTACTGGGTTCTGGACGTCGCCGTTCCCGAGCCCATCGTGGTGGGAGAAGTCGGCGATCTTTTGCCGGGGCATCCGGAT
Organism: Rhizomicrobium sp.; assembly: GCA_036270435.1. GTDB lineage: Bacteria > Pseudomonadota > Alphaproteobacteria > Micropepsales > Micropepsaceae > Rhizomicrobium. The sequence goes on from DATBCP010000506.1 coordinate 3,337, forward strand.
TTCGGCGAGCATCTGGGACGGCTGCACAGGAACCCGATCTATGTCGGCATCCGCCTTTCCAATCTCTGGGGCCGCAATGTGGAGGAGTTGCTCAAGAAGCCGCAAGTCTGGGCCGACCTCAAGGCGCTGTCCGATGCCGGACTGGCGCTGGATTTTGGCGGCGGCGCGCGAGAGGTGCAGCAACTGCTGATGATCACCGACCGGATTCCAGATATCCGGATAGTGATCAATCACCTGCCCGGCGCGCGTGTGCCTGACGATCCGGCGGTGCGCGCCACCTGGCAGCAACAGACACGGGAACTGGCCAAGCGTCCTCATATCTATGTGAAATTCTCGGAAATCTACCAACGTGTGGATGAGAAGGGACACCGCGTGGCGTCAGGCGGGCGGATCCCCCGCGAGCTGAGCTTCTATAAGCCGCGGCTGGATGAAATCTGGGAGACTTTCGGCCCGGACCGGCTGATGTTCGCCAGCGACTGGACCAACAGCGAACCGATGAGCACCTTCGGTGAGCTGCTGGACCTGGTCCATTCCTATGTCTCACAAAAGGACCCAGGAGCGGTGGAAAAACTGTTCTGGAAAAACTCGCTTGCAGCCTATCGCTGGAAGAAGCGGCGGGCGAACCAGCCCAGCTTGGCCTGAAGCAACGATTGCGGAACGGGAAATGACGCCATGATGAAGACCATCGCCGGCGCAGTGATCATTGCGGGTTTGATGGCGTGGCCGGCTATGGCGCAAACGCCGGCTGGTTTCGCCGCGGCCCAGAAGCAGTTCGATACCACCTGCGCCGGATGCCATGGCGAAGGCGGTGCCGGCGGGGACCGGGCGCCGGCGCTGATGAACAATATCGTCCTGCGCACCATGAACGAAACGCAGATCCGCGACCTGATCAAAAGCGGGACGCCCGGCGGAATGCCCGCATTCAATCTGCCGGAAGGCCAGCTTCAGCAACTGGCAAGCTGGCTCCGGTCTCTCAACCAATCCGCCTTCGACACCAGGCCTGCTGGAGATGTGGCCGCGGGTGAAGCTTTCTTCTTCGGCAAGGGCCAGTGCGCCTCCTGTCACATGGTGGGTGGCCGCGGCCAGGTGAACGGTCCCGACCTTTCCGCCATCGGCAGGAGATCGATCGTTCGGGAACTGGAACTGGTATTGGAGAATCCGACCTCGCAGATGGGCATTCATACCACCGCGACCTGTCCGCGCTGGGCCTTCTGTCCGGACGAGACCTGGCAGGTTGTCAACGTCAAGCTGCGGGACGGCTCGAACCTGCGCGGCTTTGCCCGCGGTCGTGCTGAGCATGATCTGGAGTTGCAAGATTTCGACGGCCGCCTGCATTTTCTGACCGACAGGCAATATGCGCAGATTACACCGGAGACCAAGTCTTACATGCCGCCGCTGCAGGCGAGTGCCGAAGAACGGCGCAATCTCATCGCCTATTTGAGCAGCCTGGCAGGTGTGCAGCCGGGCGCGCTGACCGCGCCGGTTGGCACAATTTCAGCCGACGCCATGAACGCCGTGCTGCATCCCAAGAACGGTGAGTGGCCGACCTATAACGGCACGCTGAGCGGCAATCGCCACAGTCCCCTAACTCAGATCAACGCCGGCAACGTCCAGAATCTGCAGTTGGAATGGGTCTATTCGCTGAACGCGCCCGATCTGGAAACGACACCCGTGGTCAGCGACGGCGTCATGTATGTCACCTCTGCCAATCATGTCTGCGCTCTCAGCGCAGCGACCGGGCGCGAGCTATGGTGCTACACACATGCGGGCAATGCGGCGCGACAAAGGTCCGGGCCAAACCGCGGCGTGGGTCTGCTTGGGAACCGGATTTTCTTCGCCACCACGGATGCCCATCTGATTTGCCTGAACAGGCTGACTGGCAGCCTGATGTGGGAAGTCGTCATGCCCCAGACGCCGGGCCACTTCTCTGCCAGTTCAGCCCCCATGGTGGTGGGCGATCTGGTCATAGCCGGTGTCGGCGGCGGCGACAGTCCGCTGCTGGGCTTCCTGGCAGCTTACAAGGCGACCACGGGCGAAGAAGTCTGGCGCTTCCATACCGTGCCCAGGCCCGGCGAGCCGGTATCAGAGACCTGGAAGGGCTCCGCCATCGCCATTGGCGGCGGCGCCACCTGGTTGACCGGTTCCTATGACGCGGAAACCGGCACGCTCTACTGGGCTGTCGGCAACCCGTTTCCGGCAACGGACGGCGATGAGCGTGGAGGGTCGAACCTCTACACCAATTGCGTGCTGGCACTGGACGTCAAGACCGGAAAATTGAAATGGTACTATCAGTTCACGCCGCACGACCTGCACGATTGGGATGCCACCGAACCGATGGTCCTGGTCGATACCGAATATGGCGGCCGCCCGCGCAAACTGCTGCTGCAGGCCAATCGCAATGGCTTCGTCTATGTGCTCGACCGGACAAATGGTGAATTCCTGATGGCCAAGCCCTTCGTCCGGAAAATGAACTGGGCGAGCGGTTTCGGCGCGGACGGCAAGCCGCGGCTCCTACCCGGGAACGCGGTGACTAAGGCAGGCGTCAAGGGCTGCCCGTCCGTGCGCGGCGCCACCAATTGGTACGCGACCGCCTTCAATCCCGAGACCAAGCTCTTCTATGTCATGGCGGTCGAGGATTGCAGCATCTACCGGCAAACCTCCGTGGAAAGCCAAGGCTATGAAGGCGTTCGCGATCCCAATGATCCCGGCCTGAAATATCTGCGGGCGATCGATATCCAGACCGGCGCGACGGCCTGGGAAATTCCGCAAGAAGGACCGCAAGAGGCGAACTATTCCGGCGTGTTGACCACCGCGGGAGGGCTGGTGTTCTACGGCGAAACCGGAGGCGGCTTTGCCGCGGTCGACGCGAAAAGCGGAAAGACGCTATGGACCTTCCATGGCAACCAGTCTTGGCGGGGCTGTGCGATGAGCTTCATGCTGAATGGGCGTCAGTATGTCTCCGTCGCATCCGGCAGCAACATCCTGACCTTTGCGCTGAAGTAGAATAGGCGCTGCTAAGGGTTTTCTGCGTTGGCCGCAGCGGCAGCTGTGTCCTTGCTCGCGCTTCCCATCAATGTCCGCATGATTTCGCGCCTACGGCGTTGAATATCTGCGCGACTCGACTGGAGCGCGAAGGATTTCAATCTCCCGACGCTTGGTTCGCCAGCCACTACCGGTTGGTGATGCGCACCTGGTCGCCGTTCTGCAGGGCGTCGGTGGGATTGTCGATGATCCGGTCGGTTGGCGAGATGCCGCTTGCCACATCCACATTGGCGCCCAGGTCGCGGGCGATGACGATGGTCTTGAGCTTGACGCGGTTGTTGGCATCCACGGTCGCCACCTGCATGCCTTCGTCGCGGAACATCAGGGCGGTTGCCGGCACGCGCATGCCGTTGGCGCCCGGCGGCAGGGGGAATTTCACTTCGGCATAGGCGCCGGGCTGCAGCGCGCCGTCCGTATTGTCCAAGCCAAACTGCACCAGCATCGTGCCGGTGGAGGTGGCCACCGCGCCCGCGCTGGCCACCAGATTTGCCTGAAACACCCGATTGGGGTGCTGGGGCACGGTGAAGCTCACGCGCATGCCGGGATGGATGTAGGAGGCATAGTTCTGCGGCACCCGGATATAGAGACGCAAGCGGCTCTGGTCGGTGACCGTGAACAGCGGCGTGGTGCTGGAAGGCGTGCCCGCTGTCACCAGATTGCCCACATCCACCGCCCGGCTGGTGAGGGTGCCCTCGAACGGCGCGATGATGCGGGTATAGGCGAGATTGATGGAGGCCTGGGCAACTTGCGCCTTGTCCGCCTCCACAATGCCTCCCTGGGCATTGACGGTGGCCTGCTGGGTGGCCAGCTGTTGCGCCGAAATGGCGTTCTGGGCCGCCAGCGACTGGTAGCGGCTCAAATCCACCCGCGCATTGGCCAGGGTGGCGCTGTCGCGTGCCAGCATGCCCTGGGCCTGGTTCAACGACGCCTGATAGGTGCGCGGGTCGATTTGGGCCAGCAATTCGCCCTTTTTCACCTTGGCGCCGATGTCGAAATACCATTTCTGCATATAGCCGGTGACCTGGGCATAGATCGGGGCGCTGGCAAAGGCCTGCACCTCGCCCGGCAAGGTGAGGTTGCTGCCGCCTTTGGCAGTGCCCAGCTTGATGATCTGCACGCTCTGGATCGCCTGCTCGTCGGTCCATTGCGCCGTGGTGTGGCTTTTCCACACCCGCCAGCCGATGCCAACGCCTGCGATCACCACCGCAGCGACCAGCGCAAGCTTGCCCACGCGCTTCAGACCCGCAGGCGCCGTATGGCGCAGCAGGCTGTCCCCCGCAGGCCCCTGGCCGGCGTCAACCGGCGGCCCGGCATCGGGGTTTTTGTCAGGCATAAGCTTCTCCAGACTGCATGCCGCCCCGGGCTGTCCTGGCTGCCCTGCGGCCATGAATAATGCTGAATACCACAGGTACAAATAGCAAGGTGGCGGCGGTGGCGCACAACAACCCGCCGATCACCGCCCGGCCCAATGGAGCGTTCTGTTCGCCGCCTTCGCCCATCCCAAGCGCCAGCGGGGTCATGCCGATGATCATGGCCAGCGCCGTCATGCAGACAGGCCTGAAGCGGGTATAGCCGGCTTCCACCGCCGCCAGCACGGCATCGCCGTGAAGGGCCAGCCTTTCGCGCGCAAACGAGATCACCAGGATCGAATTGGCGGTCGCCACC
>DATBCP010000507.1:0-8099 GCA_036270435.1 Rhizomicrobium sp.
ATGATGAATGGTCCAATTTTGAGGGGCTCGCTGAATATCCGGGTGCAAAGCCTGGTGCCATAGAAATTCAAGGAGTGGCCACGGAGCCTCGGATTGATAGAGAAGCGTCTCAGGAAAGTATCAGCGATATGTCGATTGAATTACTTACTAGTGGAATGCTGAGACTGAAGGTAGTTTGTTATGGTCAATATCTTGTTGAAGTTGTGGGTCGCGAGATTTGTTGGATTTCCAACGTAAGGAGTGCCAGCGAAATAGACCAGCAATGAAACATAGATTAGGACTCTAGGTCGATCACCGACAACTTCACCTCGAAATTCGCAATTCCGGGGACACAATACTCAATCTATGCAAAGTTCGGTCTGTGTTTTTCCCCCTGCCGCTCGCCCAAGCTCGCGGCGCCCTGGCTGGCGTTCGCCTTACGGCGTGTGCTGTGCCGCGACTGACTTCACATCCTGGACAAGCTGGTCGGTGCAATCCGACAACTTCTCCAGCGTGCAGGACTGCGCGCTTTCGCCCAGCGAATCGCCGTCGCGGGTGAAGGCCACGGAGAATTCGTAATAGGTGCCGCTGACCTGCTTTTTGGTCACGTCGACCTTGCCGGGCACCACCACAATCACGCCGGCAAAGGGCATGCCGGCCAACTGCAGCGGCGGCTGGGAGAGGGCGGTCAGGATCGCCTTGTTGAGGGCCGTCAAATTCCTGTCTTCAATGGGCTGGAAATAGACATTGATGACCTGGTCTTGCGCCGCCGCCAGCGTCGGCCACAGGGTGCAAAGCGGCAGGGCTGCCAGGGCGATGCGCCTCAGGATGGGATTCGCGAACATCATGCCCTGACTTCACCCGTTCCATCCGCCTTGTCCAGCGACAATTTTGTCATCTGCGGGAAGGGCCTGTCGTCCAATTGTCAGACAATATATTGACTCGTCCGATACCTGTGCGAAGGTCGCTTCCGTGAAGCTGGCCGGGCTCCCAACAAGGCCGGCAGGGGAGGGTGGCATGACGATTTCCCGGGCGATTTCCCGCAGAAGCCTGTTGGCGGCGTCCGCATCCGCGCCGCTGATCCTGCGGTCGCGCCCGGCCCGGGCCGCGTCGGCCAGTATCCAGATCCACAGCCACCGCCATCGCGGCGAGATCGACAAGAAGATTTTCGGCAATTTCATCGAGCATCTGGGCCGCTGCATCACCGGCGGGGTGTTCGACGAGGGCTCGCCGCTTTCCGACAGGCGCGGCTTCCGCAAGGACGTGCTGGCGGCGGTCAAGGATCTCAACGTGCCGTTCTTACGCTGGCCGGGCGGCAACTTCTCCTCGAACTACAACTGGATGGACGGCATCGGGCCGCGCGACAAGCGCCCCCTGCGACTGGAAATGGCTTGGGGCACAGTGGAGGACAATCGCTTCGGCACCCATGAATTCATGGACTATGTCGAGCAGGTCGGGGCGGAGCCCTATATCTGTCTCAATCTCGGCACCGGGACCTGGACCGACGCGCAGCAATGGATCGAGTATGTCAATGGCGGCCAGGACACCGCCATCACCCGGTTGCGCAAGAAGAACGGCCGCGACCAGCCTTGGAAGGTCCAATATTGGGGCCTGGGCAATGAGATGGACGGCTATTGGCAGATGGGGCACCGCTCGGCGGCCGACTACGCCGACTTTGCCCTGGAAACCGCCAAGCTCGCCAAGCTCACCGATCCCAATGTGAAGCTGATCGCGGCGGGCGCTTCCAACTATCGCGCCGGTTCGGACTGGATCGGCTGGAACCGCACCGTGCTGGAATCCCTGCGCGACTATGCCGATTACATCTCCATCCATCTCTATGTCGGCAACCAGGCCAATGATTATGCCGATTTTGTCGCCAGTCCGATCGAGATGGACCAGAAAATCGACATCCTGGCCGGGCTGATCAACGCCGCCATGTCGCAGCGCATCGATCATGTCACCGGCCAGCCGGCCAAGGACGGGCGCAAGCTCCATATCGCCTTTGACGAATGGAATGTCTGGTACCGCGCCCGCGGCGACAGCCAGCGCGGCCGCCGCATCCTGGAAGAGCATTACAATCTGGAAGACGCGCTGGTGGTGGCCGGCTTCCTCAACTCCTTGGTCAACCATGCCGATGTGGTCAAGATCGCCAACCTGGCGCAGCTGGTGAATGTGATCGCGCCGATCTTCACCAACGACAAGGGCCTGTTCCTGCAGACCATCTATTATCCGCTGCAGCTGTTTGCCCGCAACGTCAAAGGCAACAGCCTGGAGGTCCTGGTGGAGAGCCCGAGCTATAAGAGCCGGCGCTTCGACAGGGTGCCCTATATCGATGCCTCTGCTTCCGTCATGGGGAACGGGTTGGTGCTCAATGTGGTCAACCGCCACCAGGACCAGGCGATGGACGTTGCGATCGGGCTGGAGGACAAGAACTTCTCCGGCACCGTGTCGGTGTCGGAGGTCAACGGACCGGACATCAAGGCGGAGAATGACTTCGGCAAGACACTGGTGTCGGCCAAGGACAAGAGCATCAATGCCAGCGGCACCAGCCTGACCTATAGCTTCCCGCCGCACTCCTACACGCAGCTCCGGGCGACGCTGGCCTGAGGCGCAGGGGCAGGCCCCCGGTGGGACGTCAGATGTGGCGCCTGAAATGGTTCCCCGGGGCGCGCTCCCCCGCCTGGGCTGGATGCCGCATCTAGACGCTGGCACGGCACGGAAATACGCATACACTGGCGCGAGCGTGTTGCAGGCAATCAACGGGGGCCTCGATGTCGATCCCAGATAATGAGACGATCGTGTCCGAAGAGACCGGTTCACCTCCGGATGCGACGTCGCGCCGCCAAGCCATCGCGGCGGCGGGGACGGCCGTCGCCGCCGGCATGCTGGGCGCGACCAGCCTCGCGCTTGGCGCGCCGGCACAAAGCCCGGCCGAGATGCCGTTTCGCATGCCCGTTCCGCCGCCGGTTCAGGTGCCGCGCGGGGATCTGGTGGATGTGCTCGAATACGAAGCCCAGGCGCGTCTGGTGTTGGGACCGGCGAAGGTCGCCCCGATCTTGGGCAGCGACCGGACCGTCACCGATCGCATCACGCTGCGGCCACGGATGAATATCCCCACGCGGGATCTGGACCTGACGAGCAGCTTGTTTGGCGACCAGCACTTCACGCCGATTATCGTCGGCCCGATTGCCGATCAGAAGCGCTTCCACCCCGACGGTGAGATCGCCATGGCGCGTGGGGCCTCCGCGGCCAAGGCCGCGATGGTCGTGAGCAGCGACGCCAGCCTGCCCTTGGCTGCGATCGCCCAGGCCGCCACGACTCCCTTATGGCTGCAGGTCTATGCCAAGGGTCCCAAAGTAAAGGACGTGCTTGCCGAGGCGGATTCGCACCAAGCCAAGGCGGTGATCGTGACGGTAAATGCCGGCACATCCGCCAGCGGGCCGGCGATACCGGCCTCGGCCGGCATCGATTGGGCCGCTGTCGATGCCGTCGTCAAGGGCACGTCGATCCCCGTGATTGTGAAGGGCATCACGCGTCCGCAAGACGCCAAGGAAGCGATCGCCCACGGCGCCAAGGGCGTCGTGGTGTCGAACTATCGTGGCGGTCATGCGGCGGCGCTCACCGGCACGCTGCTTCTGGTCGCGCCGGTCGTTCAAGCCGTTGGCGATCAGATACCTGTGCTCGTCGACGGCAGTTTCCGCCGCGGCACCGACATTCTCAAGGCCCTCGCTTTCGGCGCCAAGGGCGTGTTGATCGGCCGGCCCGTGATGTGGGGCCTGGCAGCCTATGGCGCCGACGGCGTGCAGGGTGTTGTCGAAATGCTGCAGACCGAACTGGCGCGATATATGTGCATGTGTGGCCGTCCATCGCTCGCGGCGGTCAACCCCAGCCTGGTGCGCGTTCACGCGCCTCTTCCCGCGGCGAGGAACAGTCATGGCTGATATCGAGCAATCCTGGCTCACAAGTTCTTCCCGGCGAATGGCGTTGACCCGCCTGGCGGGGCTGATGGCGGGCTCACCCGTTGCCGCTGCCGTGGCGCAGATGGATCCGAAACCCCTGAGCGAGCATCGCCGCGCGCTGAGCCTGGCCGAGATGCAGACGTCCTTCGACTTCGAGCCGGTCTTCTTCGGCAACGTGATTTTGCCGGTGTATGACTATACGGCACACGGCGACGGGTCGGAGTTCACGCTTCGGCGCAACCGCCAGGCGTACGACTGGGTCGACATCGTGCCGGCACGCGCCGCCGTACCGGCATCGCAAGTCGACCTTTCGTCCGAGTTGCTGGGCGTACAGATGAAATTCCCCATCATCGTTGCGCCGACCGCGGCGATGGTGCCTCTCCATCCGGATGGAGAGATCGGGATGTTCAAAGCGGCGACCGCGGCCTCGAACACGTTGATGATGCTGAGTGTCAACACCAGCACGCCCCACGCCAAGGTCGTGCCTGCCGCGCCCGGCGGCACGCTGTGGGCGCAGTTTTATCCGCAGGAGAATTTAGCCACCACCCAGCGGTCGATGGACACCTTTCAGAATGCCGGCTGCAACGGCATCATCGTCACCATCGATCAGCAAGCGTCCTACTATGAACGGACGCAGCAGGATCGCAATTTCGGCGGGCGCGTTGCCGGTACCGGCGGACGCGGCGCGGGTGCCGGCGCCGGAGCGGCGGCGCCCACCGGTGCGGCACGGTACCGGATCAATGGCTTCCGCCTATGGTACACCTGGCAATATATCGACGATGTGCGCAAGATGGTCAAAGGTCCGCTGGTGATCAAAGGCATCCTGGATCCGCAAGACGCCCGGCTGGCGATCGAGCACGGCGCGGACGCGATCATCGTGTCAAATCACGGCGGACGCTCGATGGATTATGGTCCGTCGACGCTGGAGGTCCTGCCGGAAATCGTGGCGGAAGTAAACGGCAGGATCCCTGTCCTGTTCGATAGTGGCATCCGTCGCGGCGCCGATATGTTCAAGGCGCTCGCATTGGGGGCCAACGCCGTCATGATCGGGCGCACGACGCGGTGGGGCCTTGCGGCGTTCGGCACCGCCGGCGCGCAGCGCCTGATCGAGATTCTGCAGCAGGAACTCGTCCAGGTGGCCGCGGCGTGCGGATGCGCCAAGCTGTCGGATATCAACAAGACGGCGGCCAGGGCCAATTTCGCTTGAGCCGCGGCGGGTGAGGCGGCCAGTTTTGTGTCTGCCGGCTTCTGTGCCAATCTTCTGAAAAATCTTCCGGGGAGACGGGAATGTCAGGGCTGATCAAACTTGCGGTGTCGTGCCAGCTGATTTTCGCGGCATGGGCATTTCCAGCGGCCGCCGCGTCCAGTTCCTATGAGACAGTGCTGGGACCTACCCCGATCAGCCATGCAACCAAGACGGCACTGACCGGCGAAGGCGCCGCGATTGCGACCTTGTCGGGCAACACATTGAAGGTGTCTGGCGCCTTCCAGGGCCTGTCGGGGGCCGCCACCGACGCGCACATTATGATTGGCGAGGGCATCGGCATTCCCGGCAATCCGATCCTGGATCTTACTGCCAGCGCCGCGGCGAACGGCACGATCGACGGCACCTTCAGGCTGACCAGGGTTCAGCTCGCGGCGCTGCGCGCCGGCCGTCTTTATATCCAGGTCAACAGCCAGGCAGGCCCGGCGCCCGGCGGCAATCTTTGGGGCTGGCTGCTGCCCGAACATGTCAAGGCCGGGCAGGACGAGCCGCAGCTGGGCGACTGGTTCCTGCCGCAAGGCGAGGGCCTGCGCGCCGCGCGCAATGGCAACAAATCCTGATCCGCATAATGAAACGGGGTGTGTCGTGAGAATATCGAAGGGAAAATCCGTGCCGGTTTTGGCGCTGTTGGCGGCGGGCGCGGGCCTGTTTGCCGGTGTGGGCGTGGCCCAGACGCCGGCGCCCTTCACCGCCGCCCAGGCCGACGCCGGGCGTGCCGCCTACACCGCCAACTGCATCAGCTGCCACCAAGCCAATCTGGGCGGCGAAGGGGATGCGCTGCCGTTGGCTGGGCAGACCTTCATCGCGGCCTGGGGCAAGCGCACCACCGCTGAGCTTTACAACACCATCCGTAGCTCCATGCCCTATGGCAAACCGGGCAGCCTGGACGCCAAAACTTATGCCAGCCTGGTTGCCTTCATCCTGCAAGCCAATGGCGCGAAGCCCGGGACAACCGAATTCGCGCCCGCCACAGCAGTGAGGATTTCCACCGTTGCCTCCGGCAGCGTGCCTGCCGATATACAGCGCGGCATCAGGCCGGCGCAGTCTGCGGCGGCGCGTCCCGGGCGCGGCGGCGACAATTCGGATTTCGGCGGCCCGCCGCCCAGCGCCGACAACGGCGCCGGCATGATCCGCAGTTTCGGCCAGACGGTCATCGGCGACATTAAGAACTACGTGCCTGTGACGGACGCCATGCTGACCAATCCGCCGGAAGGCGACTGGCTGGTCGGGCGCGGCAATTATGCCAATTGGAGCTACAGCGCGCTCAAGCAAATCGACACCGGCAATGTTCGAGATCTGCAGCTGCAATGGGTGTGGGCGATGAACGAGGGCGGCGCCAACGAAACGGCGCCATTGGTCCATAACGGGATCATGTTCCTGGGCAACACTTACAACACCATCCAGGCGCTGGATGCCAGGACAGGTGAATTGCTGTGGGAGAACAGGGTCGGACCCGCGCCCAGCCGTCCCAATTATGGCGGCCTGCGCTCGATCGCGATTTGGGGCGACAAGGTCTATTTCGCCGGCAGCGATGCGGTGCTGCACGCGCTTGACGCCAAGACCGGCAAGCTTGTGTGGAGCACGCCTTTGTCCGACGTGCCAGGCCACAACAATACCAGCGGCGTGCTCGCGGTACATGGCAAGATCATCACCGGCATGACGGGCTGCGGCCGCATACCCGCCAAGGATCATTGCTACATCAGCGCCTATGACGCCCAGACCGGCAAGCAGGTTTGGAAATTCGTTACCGTGGCGCTGACGGGCCAGCCCAATGGCGACAGCTGGGGCGGGCTGCCGGACGAGAAGCGCGCCGGCGCGGAAACCTGGATCCAGGGCGCCTTCGATCCTGCGCTCAACCTCACCTATTGGGGCACCGCCCAGGCCAAGCCATGGCGGCGTGACCTGCGCGGTTCGGGCAGCGGCGCAACCGACTATGCCAATTCCACCGTGGCCCTGGATGCCGATACCGGCAAGCTGAAATGGTTCTACAACCACGCGCCGGGCGAGAGCTTGGATCTCGACGAGGTATTCGAGCGTATCCTGATCGACCACGGCAATGCCAAGACCGTGATGACCATCGGCAAGGCCGGCATCTTGTGGAAGCTGGACCGCAACACGGGCAAGTTCATCGACAGCCGGGAGACGGTTTACCAGAATGTCATGGCGTCGCAGAATCCGGCGACCGGCGAGCCGCTCTACCGCAAGACCATCCAGGACCAGAAGGTCGACCAGTGGCTGTCATCCTGTCCCGGCCCGGAGGGTGGCCATGATTGGCAGGCGGCAAGCTATCACCAGCCGACCGACACGTTGATCATTCCGCTCAGCCAAAGCTGTGTGATGATGCTGGGCAACGGCTCTCAGACCTATTTCGAAATGCCTGGCACCGAGCGCAATATGGGGCGGCTGTCGGCCTATCGCACCGCCGACCTCAAGCCGCTTTGGAGCTTCCAGCAGCGTACGCCTTTCCTCACGGGCGTGCTTTCCACGGCAGGCGATTTGGCCTTCGTAGGCGATTACGACCGGCGTTTCCGCGCGGTTGACGTCAAGACCGGCAAGACCTTGTGGTCGGTTCGGCTGGGCACGACGGTGCAGGGCTACCCGATCACCTTCCGCATCGACGGCAAGCAGTATCTTGCCGTCACTACGGGCCTGGGCGGTGGCAGCCCCGAGGACAAGCCGATGACCATGCTGCAGAATGTGCACCGTCCCAACAATGGGCAGGCCCTGTATGTCTTTGCGCTGCCCGACGGAAAGTGATGGCGGCGGCCCCTTTCTTGCTCAAACTTTCGGTCTAAGGAACGCCGTGCGGCGGTCCGGTTTCAGATCGCAACGATGAGGGAGGCTCGCCGACCGGCCAGACCTGCGGTCCATAATGGGGCGGCGTCGTACCGAACTCA
>DATBCP010000508.1:0-5457 GCA_036270435.1 Rhizomicrobium sp.
TCGGCGGTGGCGGCGGCGCCATCCACAGGCATGGGCATGGTCGGTTCCACGCACAGGCTTTGGCCCACGGCAGGAGAAGCCCCCAGCAGCAGGACGGTGAGGAGAGTAACGGTTCGCACTTGCAAGCCCTTTCGGCCGCAAGTGTCGCATATCCAAGGGAAACCGCGCTAGGCGGTCCAATGCATCAGTTTGAGACAGAGGTTTGCCGCAAATTTGACACTGTTTGTTCAGGTTGACCCCCATCGGTGTCCGATCGAACCGGGTGATCGGAAAACCAACGGTCGGCAAAACGGGTCAAAAGCCCCAGCACCATCACGCTGAGGCTGATGTCATAAAAGGCATCTGGCCGGTGAGGCCCGGAAAGGCGCGCCAGCGCCATGATCGAATAACAAAGCCAGAAGTAACCCGCCGCCGTGACCAGCAAAGCGCGCCGGGCTTTCACCACCAATGGCCGGTGGTTCAACCGCGTCAAGGGCGCGACGCTCAGCGCCATGATCAAGGCCACAAAACCACCAAACAGGACCATCAAAGTCGCTCCCGCCGAGGGACGGATGACATCGGGAAGGAAAACCGAGAGCAGATACACGCCATAACTGGCGCAAAAGCCCCAGACCAGCCGGCGGCTCAAGCCGGACGGCGGGACGAAATCGGCACGCAAGCGCGCCGCTATCCGGCAGGCGGGACCGCCCACCAGGGCGAGGAAAAAAACGAGGCTGGCATAACGCCAAGCCAACCGGCTTGCGAGGCGAAAACCATTGTCGGAAAAGTCCCGCAGAAAAAGCGCGCCGACCACGAGTCCGACTGAGATCAGGACGATACCGGCGACCAGGGGCGTCAAAAAGAACTTCAGCCGGGGGCCTCTGATCTGACCAAAGACGGCTGTGTTATCGAGGGCCACCATGCGTACAAAATCCAACAGTTTCCGCGCAGAAAGGAACGCGCAAACCCGTCAAAAAGTGCCATTTGTCAGCGGCTCAGCGCCACCGCAAATCCTTCAACGGGTTGGTTGGCCTCGCGGCGCGGCTGTGCCGCCACAAGACCGGCGACCGCAAAACCGGCCGCCTCGGCAAGTCCGCGCAAATAAGACTCGCTGTGCCGCCAGCGGCGCTTGGGGCCGAGTTCGAAGTCTTCGCCCCGCGACTTTTCCACCGTGAATAGGAAATAGCCGCCGGGACAAAGACGCCTATAAGCCGTCTCAAACACCCGCTTGAGGTCACCAAGATAGACCAGCGTATCCGCCGCCAGAATCACGTCATAGCGGGACCCATCTGCGGCCAGCACCGATTCCAGATCGGCGACATCCAGATGATCGTAGATGTCCCGCGCCCGCGCTTTGGCGATCATGGCGGGCGACAGGTCGACGCCGTCCAGCCGCGCCGCAACCGCCTGGAACGCCGCACCGGCAAGGCCGGTGCCACAGCCCAAGTCGAGAATGGACAACTGCTCACGGCCCGGCATCACCATGGCGGCCAGATCGAACAGGATCTGCGGCGCCGCATAAGCCAACTGCCCGATCATGCGTTGATCGTAATCGGCGGAAAACTGATCGAACAGGTGGCGGACATAGCCGGGGTCGGAGCGGCTAGCGCTTTTGATCGCTTCACAGGCCGCGATCATGCCGGCGGGCGGATTTTCCAAGTTGCGCAAATGCTCCAGAGCCTTGTCGGCTTCGCCAGCCTTGAGCCAGGCCAAGGCGATCAATTCCCGCGCCCGCACCAGACCGGGGTCCAGCCGCAAGACGCGTTGCAGCTCGGCGATGGCCGTGGGCAAGGCGTCTGCCGCCAGCAAAGCTTCGCCCAGGGCCAACACCGCCATCGCCATCTGGGGATTGAGCGATACCGCCTCGCGCGCCTCAGCCAGTGCCGCTTCGGGTTCGCCTGCAGCCAGAAAGGCCTTGATCAAGGTCAGCCGCGCCAGCAATCCGCCGCGACCGGCCTTCAGGCGCGCGCTGAGATCCCGGGCCGCTTCTTTGGCCCTGCCGGATGCAATCAACGACTCGGCGGCTTCGATCGGATCTTCCTCAAGCAAGGATACAAAGTCCGTTGTTCAGCACCACGGTACCGGGCCGCTCCTTGACCGAGGCGCGATAGGAAACGGTGGCACCGTCCTGCCACATCTCCACCACCAGCGTTTCGCCGGGAAAGACCGGCTTGGAGAAGCGCACATCGAATTGCCGGATGCGTTCGGGCTGATATTGAGCCAGGGTCGAAAGCACGGCGCGGCAGGCGGTGCCATAGGAACACAGGCCATGCAGAATGGGCCGGGGGAAGCCGACCAGCTTGGCAAAGGCTGGATCGCGGTGCAGCGGATTGCGGTCGCCCGACAAGGCATAGAGAAACGCCTGATCGGGCCTGGTGTCGCATTCCTTCACCAAGTCGGGAGCGCGATCGGGAATCGGATGAAGTGCGGGTCCCCCATCCGGCGAACCACCAAAGCCGCCATCGCCACGCGCGAAGATGGAGGAAATGATGGTGAAAAGCTTTTCCCCGCTTGCCGCCTCGCGCGTCACCCGTTCCTGCACCAAGACCGCGCCCTTGCCTTCGCCCTTGTCCAGGATCGCCAGCATCCGCTCGTCGGAAACCACCTCGCATTTGGACGGCAGGGGTTTGTGGATGGTGATGCGGCGCTCGCCATCCACCACCAGGGCGAAATTGATGGAGGATTTCTGCGGCATGCGCTGGCGTTCGGGCGGCGCTTCGCCGCGATTGATGACACTGGCGAAGGTGGGCACGACTTTGAGCCCGTTATTCTCATAGACAAAGGGCAGTTCCTTATCGTCCAGCGGATCGCGCCCCATGCCCACGCCCAGGGCATAAAGCATCACGTCCTTTTGGTCGTAAGCCGCGAGAAGGCCAGTGGCGCTAGACTGCATCATATCGTCATAGTCGATGGGCATTTGCTTTCCGCCAGTTTCTCTGGCCTCAATCTAAGCCCTGTGTTGTTATGACGCCATGACCATGCCGGCTCCTTCCTCCGCGCCGCCGCCGACTTATCAACCGCAAATGCGCAGCAATGGCTGCCTATGGGGTTGCCTCATCCTTCTGTTGATCTTCCTGCTGCCGCCGGTCCTGTTGGGCGGTTATGGTGCATGGTTCCTGTATGATGGCTATCGCCGCAATCCCGTGTTGCGGGTGGTGGGCGAGTTGGTGCGCGAGGATGGCATGGCCCAACAAGCCCTGGGGCCGGGCGCGGTGGTGACCGGTGTGGAAGGCAATGTGTTTTCCTGGGTTCCGGGCCGCAGCACGGACAGTTACCAGGTTCTGCTGGAGGGCCCCAAGGGCGAAGGCCATCTGGCCGTGACCGCGCATCACGCCGTCTTCGGCCAGCCCAGCCTGGACAGCGCCATCCTGACCGGGCCCGACGGACGCCGCTACGATCTCATCCATCACCGGCAATTGCCGGGCGACGGCATGCCGCGCCTGGACAATTCGATCTAGGCGACAATGATGTGCGGCACCTCGCCGGCGATATGCGTCAGCGGAATACCGTTCTTCTCAATGCACGCGCGCGCTGTGTCGTACCCCTCCTGGATCGCCTTGTCGAATTTGCGCCAATCGCGCAGCTGGATGTCGGGCATAGGCGGTTCGATCAGATAATCGCACTGCTCGCGCACCACCCGGCGCTGGGCTTCAGAGCCGACCGTGCCGGATCGCATCAGAATGGAAATGATGGAAGGATGGCCGCGCATGCGCTGGCCGAAAAGCCACCACCAGGGCCGCTCGCCGGCGCGATTGTCCTGGGCCTGCAGGTCGATTTCGCCAGTGATGTCACAGGCGATGATGGGGCCGGCCCCACCGGCCTGCTCGCGCATCACATCCACCGGCAGGTTGTTCATCACCCCGCCATCCACCAACAAATGGCCGTGATGGGTGACCGGGGGCAGGATGCCCGGCAGCGCCACACTGGCGCGCAAGGCGCGCCACAGCTTGCCGTCGCGATGAATATGGATGCGCCCGGTAGTGAGATCGGACGAAACGGCAAAGAAGGGCAACGGCAATTCCTCGATCGCCACTTCGTCAAAGTTTTCGCGCAGCCTTTTGCTGACTTTCCTGCCTTTCACCAGCGCGACCAACGGCAAGGTCCAGTCCGAAAGCGGATTGTCGTCCACGAAGACGGCGCGCATGCGGTCGCGCATCTCCTCGATGCTCCATTCCCGTGCCAGGCCCGCGGCGATGATGGCGCCCATGGAGGTGCCGCCCAATTGATCGAAGGGAACGCCGGCTTCCTTCAGCGCCTTGATGATGCCGATATGGGCGAAGCCCCGCGCGCCGCCGCCCGCCAGCACCAGCCCCACGGCCCGTCCGGCGATGAAGCGGGCCACCCGCGCCACGTCCGCCTGGTGGCCGGCGCGCAGATGGTAATGGTTGGAAAACAGGCCGCCGCGCACCGAGAAATGCTCCGGCAGCACGGCGCTGGCGCCGTCGGGGTGCAGCAACAGCAGTTCCGGCAGGCCCGAGGCGCGCTCCTTGAAGGCGGGCAGGTCGAGCGGCGCCAACGGCAAGGGATGATTGGCGCGGGCCAGAAGGAAGATGCGGTCCGCCTGGCGCAGGCATAAATGAGTCCAGGGACTGTCCGGCGCATCCCCCCGATAGAACACCACGTCATGCGACTGTTCGAAGGTGTTGAACCATTCCGCCGTCTGGTCACTGGCGGATGCATCCAGCACCGCGGCGCGGCGCCCCATGCCCGCCAGCGCATTGGTCAGGCGCTGGGCGATGGGCACTTCGCTCAGGCCCTCATGCAGCGGCACGATGGCGAAGGTCTTGGGCTGCGATTTCGGGCTGCGGCCGCGATTGGCGTCCTTCAGCCGCTTCACCAGCATCTGCATCAGATTCATCATCACCCGGGGATGACGGGCGATCAGCGCTTCGAAGCCATCCGGACTGATGCGCAACAATTCGGTGTCGCGCAAGGCCACCAGCTGGGCGGCATGATTGCTGGAGCCTGCGATCAGGGACATCTCGCCGACCGTCTCGCCGGCCGGGATCAGGGCCACCATTTGGCGCCGGCCCTGCTCGTCGGAAACGAACACGCCGAGGCTGCCGGTCACCACCAGGAACAGGGCAGCCCTGTTCTCGCCATCGCGCTCCAGCAGCATACCGCCGGGAAGCGCGAACCAATTGGCTTCGGCGAGCAGGTTGCGCAGCGCCGCATCGCCGACATTTTCCAGCAGGGCGAAGCTTTTCAGCCGCTCATGCAGTTCTTCGGGATAGACGGTTTGCTGACCGATCCGAAAGGAGGACAGGAACGCCATGCGCATCCTTTACCCTAACCATCTTGGACTCACCAAGCGGTCCAGCCACCATCCACCGTGAGACAGGCTCCGGTCACAAATGAGGAGGCAGGCGCCGCCAGAAACAACAAGGGGCCGCCGATCTCGTCAGGCCGGCCGATACGGCCCAGCATGGTGCTGGCTGCGAGCCGGTCTTCCAGTCCGGGCGGCATCTTGCCCGGCTG
>DATBCP010000509.1:0-9785 GCA_036270435.1 Rhizomicrobium sp.
GTATTTCGCCCAATTCGCCTTGGACTGTGCCGGCGTCGCCATGGTCACCGCCAGTCATAACGAGAATGGTTGGACCGGGGTGAAGATGGGCGCCAAGCGGCCGCTGACCTTCGGCCCCGACGAGATCAATGTCATCAAGAAGATCGTTCTGGAAGGGCAGAGCCAGGAGCGCGCGGGCGGCCGCTATATTGCCGTGCCCGACATGCGCGAGACCTATCTGCAAGCGGTGACCAGGGGCCATAAACTGTCGCGCCCCATCAAGGTGATCGCGGCCTGCGGCAACGGCACGGCGGGCGCCTTCGCGCCGGAAGCGCTGCGCCGCATTGGCGCCGAGGTGATCGGCATGGACACCGATCTGGATTTCACCTTCCCCAAATACAATCCCAATCCGGAAGACTTGCACATGCTGCACGCCATTGGCGATGCGGTCAAGGAGAAGGGCGCCGAGCTCTGCCTGGGCTTTGACGGCGACGGCGACCGTTGCGGCGTGGTGGACGATACGGGGCGGGAGATTTTCGCCGACAAGATCGGCGTGATGCTGGCGCGCGACCTGTCGCTGCGGCACAAGAATCCGCAATTCGTGGTGGATGTGAAATCCACCGGCCTTTATCTCACCGATCCGGTGCTGAAGGAGCGCGGCGTCAGCACCGATTATTGGAAGACCGGCCATTCCTATATCAAGCGCCGCACGTCCGAATTGAAGGCGCTGGCGGGTTTTGAAAAATCGGGGCACTTTTTCTTCAACCAGCCGATCGGCAATGGCTATGACGACGGCATCGTGGCCGGCATCGCGGTCTTGGAAATGCTGGACCGGGCCGGAGGGAAAAAACTCTCTGCGCTGTATGACGCGCTCCCCAAGACCTGGGGCTCGCCGACCATGGCGCCCTATTGCCCCGACGATAAGAAATATGCCGTGGTCGAGGCGCTGCTGAAGGATTATTCCGACATGGCCGCCAAGGGCGAAAAACTGCTGGGGCAAAAGATCGCCAGCGTGGTCACGGTCAATGGCGTGCGTGTCACCCTGGAAGACGGCACCTGGGGCCTGGTGCGGGCCTCGTCCAACAAGCCGTCGCTGGTGGTGGTGGTGGAAAGCCCGGCCTCCGAGGCCAATATGCGGGCCATCTTCAAGGATATCGATAGCCGTTTGGCTGCCCATCCTGAAGTGGGCGAGTACGATCAAAAGATTTGATCTCGTCCTCCGGCTGCGTCAGCATTCCCCAAAATACCGGGAGGGCGGCATGGACCGGCGGGAAGCGATAGGATTTGGTCTTGCGGGCGCGCTATTCCCGCGCACCGCTTTCGCGCAGGAGCATGAAACCGGTTATCTCCCTGGCGACTCCCAGGAATTCATCGGTCTGTGGCAGGGCACCGCGCCAGGTGGCGAAGGCATTCATCTGGATTTGAAAGTCACCGACGCGGTGCAGCCGGACGGCTTTCATGTCCGCGCTGTCAGCCAGATCCAGCAGCCCGGTTTCTTTGTCTATCGCCCCACCAAGCCCAGCGGACTGGGGATGCTGATCATTCCCGGCGGCGGATATGCCTCGGAAGGCGGCGACCGCGGCGGGCGCGAGATCGCGCATTATTTCGCCAGCCAGGGCATCATCTCCTTTGTGCTGCGCTATCGCCTGCCCGGCGAGGGCTGGGCCCATCGCGAAACCGTGCCGTTGCAGGATGCCCAGCGCGCCATGCGCCTGATCCGTGCCGGAGAATATGGCGCCGCGCGCCTGGGCGTGATCGGTTTCTCCGCCGGCGGGCATCTTTCCGCCACATTGGCGACGCGGTCGGGCGTGCCCGCTTATGAGCGTATCAGTCCCGCCGACGGGCTGAGTGCCAAGCCCGACATCGCCGCGCATATGTATCCCGTCATCACCATGGGCGACGGCGCGCATCCCGGGTCTCGCGAAAAATTGCTGGGGCCCAATCCCTCACCTGAGGCCGTCGCCGCCTGGTCGCTGGAAAAACATGTGACGGCGGACACCGCGCCATCCTTTGTTTGCCTGGCCACGGACGATGACGTGGTGCCGCCGGCCTCCAACGGCATCGCCTTCTACGGCCAATTGCAGGACAAGAAGGTGCCGTCACAGCTCAATGTGTTCGAGAAAGGCGGTCACGGTTTCAGCCTGCATTGGGCGCAAGGAAAGCCTTGCGGCGCCTGGCCGCAATTGTTTTTGGCTTGGGCCGCCACGCACGGCTTCAGGATTTAGCGAGCTGAGTTTTGGATGGAGATAAATTTCTCCTCTACCTCACCATGGCCGGCCTTGAGCCGGCCATCCAGAGCCGCAAGGGCGGTGTTTGTTGCCCTGGATGGGCGGGTCACACACTCACTAACGCTCGCATAGGACAAGCTTTTCTAATTCGCTATCGCTCATAAGAAAAGCTAAGTCAGCCCGCCCATGGTGAGTAGGGGATTGATCCAGACCGCGAAGTGGGCCTAAGGCGCCTTGCCCAACGCTTCCAGCAGCGCCTTATGAAACCGCGCCGGGTCCTGGATCTGCGGCGAATGGCCCAGGTCGGGAAACTCGATCAACTTGCCTTGCGCCATCCGCTTGACCGCCGCCTTGGCCAGCACCGGATAGTTGCCCAATTGCGCACGAATCTCCGGCGGGGCGAATTGCTTGCCGGGCGCCGTATTGTCGTGATCGCCGATGATCAACAGCACGGGCATCTTGAGATTCTCGAATTCGTAGAATACCGGCTGGGAATAGATCATGTCGTAGGTCAGCGCGGAATTCCACGCCACCACCGCTTTGCCGGGGCCGCGATACATCCCTGCCAGCATCTGCACCCAGGGCTCGTATTCCGGCTTCCAGGTCCCGGCATAATAGGTGGTGCGCTCATAATCGCGAATGCTGTCGGCAGTGGTCTTGAGTTGCACTTGATATTGCGCATCCAGGCTTTGCCAGGGCACGCCCTTGGCGCGCCAGTCTTCCAGCCCCAGTGGGTCCACCAGCACAAGCTGCTCGGTGTCGGCCGGGAACAACAAGCCATAGCGGATGGCCAGCATGCCGCCGGTGGAATGGCCCATCACGATGGCACGGGTTATGCCCAGTGACTGCAACAGTGCATGGGTATTCGCCGCCAGTTGCTCGAAGGTGAATTCGTAATGTTCCGGCTTGGTGGATTTGCACCAGCCGATCTGGTCGGGCGCGATCACCCGGTAACCGGCAGCCGTCAATGCCTGGATCGAGCCCTCCCAGGTCGCGGCGCAGAAATTCTTGCCATGCAGCAGGACGACGGAATGGACATCTTTGTCGGTCGCTCGTCCGTACGCTGTCGCTACGGACCTCGCCGACGCTCCGGGATTGGCCGGCTTCACATCCATATAGGCCATATCCATCGCCACGCCCTGGCTCTGAAAACGGTAGTGCGAGAGGGGATGCGGATAGTCATAGCCCTCCAACATCGGGCCATAGGCCGGGCCGTCATCGGCCCGCGCCGGAGTGATGAACAACAACAGGGCAAGAACGAGGAGTTGACGCATCGTTCGGGAACAATACGCCTTGCCTGAAAAAGAAAAAGGGTGCGATCCTCGCGCCCACAAGAAGAGGAGATGGGGATGGACCGCCGCACCGCGCTTGGCCTGATTGGCTTGGGCACCGCCACCGCCTTCGCGAAACCGGCGCTGGCCGATACGGTGGTGCAAGGCGATGGCGTTCTGCCCGGCGATCCCAAGGATGTGATCACGCTGTGGCCGGGCACGCCGCCCGGCGGCCGGAGCGTGAGCCTGCCGCCCATCCGCGTCACCAATCACGAGCCGCCCTATATCACCCCCAGCGACCGCGCCATCGACCAGGTCGGCATTCCGATCATGAATGTCTTTCCAGCCGCGCGCCCCGACGGCTCGGCCATGATCCTGGCGCCCGGCGGCGGCTATGCCCGGGAGATGCTGGATTTCGAAGGCATGGATGTGGCGCGGCACTTCAATGCCGCCGGCGTCACCTGTTTTGTGCTGCGCTACCGGCTGCCGGCGGAAGGCTGGCAGAACCGCGCCGACGTGCCCTTGCAGGATGCCCAGCGCGCCATGCGGCTGGTGCGCGCCAATGCCGGCAAGTATGGCATTGATCCGGCGCGCATCGGGTTCATGGGATTTTCCGCCGGCGGCCATGTCGCCTGTTCCGTCGCCACCCGTTTCGCGGCCAAGGTCTATGCGCCGGTGGACGATGCCGACAAAGCGGATGCGCGCCCCAGCTTCTCGGTGCCGATGTATCCGGTGGTGACCATGGGCGCCGGCGCGCATCAGGGTTCGCGCGACCGTTTGATCGGCCTTGATCCCTCACCCGAGTTGGTCGACGCCTATTCCTGCGAAAAGCATGTGCCGGCCGATGCGCCGCCGAGCTTCCTGGCGCTGGCGGCCGATGACACCACGGTGCCGCCCATGCCCAATGCGGGGGCTTATTTTGCGGCCCTGCAGGCTGCGAAAATCCCGTCCGAGATGCACATGTTCGAAGCCGGCGGCCATGGCTTCGGCATCGCGCGCACCGCGGGCCGGCCGACTTCGGCTTGGCCCAATCTATTGCTGCAATGGGGCACCAGCCACGGCTTCTTCAAAGCCGCCGGTTAAGGCGCGGTCCTTTTGCGTCGCGAGTTCGTCGCGCCATCGCTCATGTACTTCTTGCACACATCGCTCGGCGCTCCTGCTCACGCCGCAAAATCACCCGTGCCTTGGCAGTTTCGCTGAAAATAAATGATAGGCGTCACCGTCAGGCGGCTTGGGCACGCCGGACATGGGCCAGCGCGTCGCGCAATACCGCGATGCCTGCGCCATCACGCGGTCCATGCTCGCTGAGATGGCGGCGGAACAGGCGCGCGCCCGGCTGGCCCGCATAGAGCCCCAGCATGGGCTTGATCAGCGGTTGCAGCCGCGCGCCTTGCGCCAGCTGCCGTGCGACATGATCGGTATAGGTTTCCACCGCCGCATCCACATCCACCAGCGCGCCGCCGAAAAAGCGCGCATCCACCTCCGCCAGCAGCATGGGATTCTGGTAGGCGGCCCGGCCCAGCATGACGCCGTCCGCATGTTCGAGATGCGCCTCGGCCTGTTCGAGATTTTCGATGCCGCCATTGACCAGGATGGTGAGGTGGGGCCGCTCGCGCTTGACGCGATAGACCAGCGGATATTCCAAGGGCGGCACGTCGCGATTCTCCTTGGGCGACAAGCCTTCCAGCCAGGCCTTGCGGGCATGCACCGCGAACACGCTCGCACCGGCCGCGGCGCCGGCATCGATCAACGCGCGCAAGGAGTGCTCCGGGTCCTGGTCATCCACCCCGATCCGGCATTTGACCGTGATGGGAATCGTAACAGCCGCCCGCATCGCCGCCACACAGTCCCCCACCAGCTGAGGCTCGCGCATCAGGCAGGCGCCGAAACGGCCCGATTGCACGCGGTCGGAGGGACAACCGACATTCAGGTTGACCTCGTCATAGCCGAAATCGGCGGCGGCGCGCGCGGCCCCTGCCAGTTTCGCGGGATCGGAGCCTCCCAGCTGCAACGCGACGGGATGTTCGCATGTCTCGAAACCGAGCAGCCGGGCGCGGTCGCCACGGAGCACCGCATCTGCCGTCACCATTTCGGTGTAGAGCAATGCGTGCCTGGTCAGGACCCGGTGCAGCACCCGGCAGGGACTGTCGGTCCAGTCCATCATCGGGGCGACCGAGAATTTATGCGATTGAATTTGCTGCATAATTGTGATGCGCTGACTGTCGTTGGCGACTTCTATCATAGGCGCGGGCGCAAGTCGCGCCGGCCGGAATGGAGGGCAGGATGACGCGCGTCAACCCCAAAATGGCGATCGCCAGCATCTTCAGCGTGGCGGTCTATCTGGGTCTCGCCATATTGGGTTGGGGCGGCATCTCGCCTTTCTTCGCCAGCAACGCGCGCTGTGCGCTGGCGCTGGTCACCGTCCTGCTCACCATCGCCGGCGCCTTCTCCAGCGGCAATCTCAGCAGCGGCGAGCGCGAGGACCGCGGCAATCGCTGGGTGATCGCGGCATTCGGGATCATCGGCTTCGTCAGCGCCTATGTCCCCGCTTACACGGAACGGATTGGCTTCTGGACATTCGGCGGCGACGGCGTGCGCTGGCTGGGCGTGGTGCTGTTCGGCGCCGGCGGCGTGTTGCGGCTGTGGCCGGTCTTTGTCCTGGGCCGGCGGTTCAGCGGGCTGGTGGCGATCCAGCCGGGTCACACGCTGGTCACCACGGGCATTTACAAAACCATCCGCAATCCCAGCTATCTGGGCCTGTTGATCTCGGTCTTTGGCTGGGCGCTTGCCTTCCGCTCGGGCACAGGTCTTGTGCTTGCCGCGCTGAATATCCCGCCGCTTGTGGCGCGCATGCGTTCCGAGGAGAAGCTGCTGCTGGAGAATTTCGGCGAGGACTATGCCCGCTATCGGGATCGCACCGCCCGGCTGATACCGGGTCTATACTGACAACATATCGGGCCGATTGACCAATTCCCGATACTGTTGCATGACCGGGGAAAATAAATTCGTCGCGGGCCAATCCGATACTCCGCGCCAAGGGAGGGGAATATGGCGTTCCTGACACGACGCAGCATGCTGTCTTCGACGGCGGTGGCGCTGGTGCTGGCGGGCCTGCCCGCGCGGGCCCAGACCGGGTCCGCGCCCGATACCGAATGGCGCAACTATGCCAACGACCTGGCTGGCACGCGCTATGCGCCGCTGGACCAGATCAACGCCGCCAATTTCGACAGACTGGAAGTTGCCTGGCGTTTCCCTTCCGTCATGCTGGGATCGCGCCCGGAATATACCTGGGAGGCGACCCCCTTGGTCATCAAGGGGCGGCTCTATACCACCGCCGGTTCGCGCCGCGATGTGGTCTGCCTGGACGCCGCCAATGGCGAGTTGCTGTGGATGTTCCGCAAGGATGAGGGCCAGCGCGCCCGCAATGCGCCACGGCAATATTCCGGCCGCGGCCTGGCCTATTGGAGCGACGGCAACGAGGAACGCATTCTCTACGTCACCACCGGCTATCAGCTTGTATCGCTGGATGCCAAGACCGGTCTCGCCATTCCTGGCTTTGGCGAGAATGGCGTGGTCGATCTCAAGCTGAATGACGACCAGGTCATAGACCCCAACGGCGGCGAGATCGGCTTGCATGCCACGCCGACCGTGGCGCGCAATGTGGTGATCGTGGGCGCGGCCCACGCCTCCGGCAGCGTGCCCGGCAACACGCCGCGCAGCAAAGGCTATGTCCGGGGCTTTGATGTGAAGACCGGCAAGCGGCTGTGGATTTTCCATACCATCCCGCTGAAGGGTGAGTTCGGCTACGACAGCTGGATTCGCCCCGGTGAGGCCGAGAAGGCCACCAACACCGGCGACTGGGCCCAGATCTCGGTCGATGAGGAATTGGGCCTGGCCTATCTGGGCATTGAAATCCCATCAGCGGATGAATCCGGTGTTCGCCGCCAGGGCAACGGTCTATTCAGCAACTGCCTGGTCGCGGTCGAGCTGGAAACCGGCAAGCGCCGCTGGCATTACCAGCTGATCCATCACGACATCTGGGACCGCGACGTGCCTTGCGCCGCGATCCTGTGCGACATCCCGCAGGGGGGAAAGATGGTGAAGGCGCTGGCCCAGCCCAGCAAGCAATGTTTCCTGTATGTGTTGAACCGCGAAACCGGCCAGCCGATCTGGCCATTCCTGGAGAAGAAGGCGCCCAAGGGCGACGTGCCGGGCGAATGGTATTCGCCGACCCAGCCCATCCCCACCAAGCCGCCGCCTTATGATGTGCAGAGCGTCGATGCCTCCACCGTCATTGACTTCACGCCGGAGCTGCATGCCAAGGCGCTCAGGCTTCTGTCGCATTATCGCACCGGGCCGGTTTACACGCCGCCCTCACTGTCCAAGGCCGACGGCACTTGGGGCACGCTGACATCACTTGCCACCCAGGGCGGCACCAATTGGCCCGGCGGCTGCTATGACCCGGAAACGCATATCGTCTACACCTTCTCCGAGACCACCGTGGCAGTCGATGGGTTGGTGCCCGGCAATCCCAGCTTCTCCGACGCCGATTATGTGCGCGGCACGTTCAGCGCGGCACCCACCAGGGCGGCGGTGATCCAGGGCGGCGAAAGCTATCTCGCCCCTCCCACGGCGGTTGCGAACGCGACAGCAGGATCGGGCACGGCGGCGGGCGCGGCGGGCGGCGCGCAAGAATTCCGCCCTGGTGTTGTCACCATTGACGGCCTGCCGCTGATGAAACCGCCTTACGGCCGCATCACCGCCACTGATCTCACCACGGGCGATATCGCCTGGCAGATCGCCCATGGCGACACGCCGGATGCGATTCGAAACCATCCGGCGCTGAAAGGGCTCAAGATCGCGCGTACCGGACGGCCCGGGCTGCTGGGTCCCACCGTCACCAGGTCGCTGGTGATCTGCGGTGAGTCCGGTTTTGCCACCACGCCCGGCGGCAAGCGCGGTGCCATGCTGCGGGCCTATGACAAGCGGACCGGCGAAGATCGCGGCGCGGTCACCATGCCCGCACCGCAGACCGGCTGTCCGATGACCTATATGCTGGGCGGACGCCAGTACATCGTGTTGGCCATCGGTGGCCCGGGCTATCCGGCCGAGTTGATCGCTTTCAAATTGCCATCGTGAGCGCCGGCCTTATTGAGGCGTGAGCTTCAGCAGCTTGCTGGTCGCCGGGGTGTTGGGGCCGACTTGGCCGTGCCGCTGCCGGTCTATGTCCCATCTCGCCCCGCTCTAAGGCTTGGCATTGCCGCCGGCTTGGAGCGCTTGCCCGATATCGGATAAAAGCTCCTGCACATCGGCTTCCCTGGTGTCCCAGGCGCACATGAATCTGGCGCCGCCCGTGCCGATGAAGGTGTAAAAACGCCAGTTTTTCTCTTTCAGCATTTTGATGGCCGTTTCGGGCAGTGTCGCGAACACGGCGTTGGCGTCCGTCGGCGCCATCAGCTTGGCTCCCGGCAGTTGGGAGAGGCCGGCGGACAGACGGCTTGCGCAATCATTTGCATGCCGGGCATGTCTGAGCCAGGCATCGTCCTTCAACATTCCAATCCAGGGGGCGGCCAGAAAGCGCATTTTGGAGGAAAGTTGGCCCGCCTGCTTGCAGCGATACTCGAATTCCCGCGCCAGTTCCTTGCGAAAGAAGACAATGGCTTCGCCCACCGCCATTCCCATCTTGGTGCCGCCAAAGCACAAGACATCCACGCCCCGGCGCCATGTGATTTCCTTGGGCGCGACACCCAAATGCACCACGGCATTGCCGAACCGCGCGCCGTCCATGTGGAAGGCAAGCCCCAGCCTTTTTGCCGTTTCGCCCAGCCGGTCGAGTTCCCCGGTCGAATAAACAGTGCCCAGCTCGGTGGATTGGGTGAGGCTCAAGACCCGGGGCTTGGGATAGTGAACGTCGGACCGCCGTTTGACGGCATGCTCGATCGCCTCGGGGTCAAGCTTGCCGTTTTGTCCCGGCAGCAACAGGAGTTTCGTTCCGTTGGAGAAAAACTCGGGCGCGCCGCATTCGTCGGTCTCGATGTGGGAAATCTCATGGCAAAGAATGCTGTGATAGGACTGGCACATCGCGGCCAAGGCCAGGGAATTCGCCGCCGTGCCATTGAAGGCGAAAAATACTTCGCAATCCGTCTCGAACAGTTCACGGATCATGTCGGCGGCGCGTGCCGTCCAGGCATCTTCACCATAGGCGGGCGCATGGCCATGATTGGCTTGCGCCATCGCCTCCCAGGCTTCCGGCGTCACGCCGGCATAATTGTCGCTGGCAAACTGCTTGCGGGGAAGCGGAACGGGA